>JBGPEF010000615.1:0-3392 GCA_041482675.1 Tepidisphaeraceae bacterium
CGAGAAGATCACGGTGATAATCGCATGCGCCACCGCCCCACCCACGAGCGTCAGCACGCTTGGGCGATACAGCGCCCAGATCACCATCACGATCAGAGCGCCGAATCGGGCCAACAGCTCGACCAGCGTCACCCGCCCGATGATCAGTTTCCGCCGGGCGCTGATCATGTTGGTTGATTTCCACCCCATCACCGCAATCGCCACCCCAACCGCCGGCAGCAGCCACGTCAGGCTCGGCTCCTTATATAGGAGAGAGATCGGCCACCCCAACGCCGCCGCGATCAAGCACAGGACAAGCCCCCGCACCACCTGCACCGTCCACGCCGTGTTCAGATACTTCGGATCATCCCCGTGCTTGCTCTGAATGATCCCCGTCTGCACCCCCACATCCGTGAGCATTTGCAGGCCGCTGATAAAAATCTGCGCCAATCCCATCAACGCAAACGCGCTGGGAAACAGCAGCCGCGTGAGCACCATGTTGCTCACCAGCCGAAGCCCCACCGATCCCGTATAGCCTACAAAAGCCCACACCGCCGCCTTTTTGGCCAGTTGTTTGACCGTGACCTTCCCGGGCGATGCATAATCCATCACCGCCGCCGCTTCGGCCACGGCCGCCGTCTCCACACTCACAGGCAATGCAGTATTACTCACGTCTTCTCTCGGGTGAGGCATGCCTTGGCATGCCATTAAATATCCAGACTCCGTCCCCCTCGGCTGCGCCCTTTCGCGCGCCGTTTCGCTCGCTGCCTCTCGTAAACACCGTCACAACCTACAAATGCGCGAATCCCTCGCGCCTCTCGGCACAAGTGGACCACACATTTCAAGTTTGACCCGGTATCTCTTCGCCCAATCCTGTCTGCCCCAGCCGGCGGATCGTTTTACGATCAATAAACCGTCAGAACATCAGCTATTCTCGCCAGCGACCCAACTGTCCCCGGTTGGACGCTGACTAGCTGAATTATAACTCGGCTTTCCTCGCCCGCAACGTCATTCCGGCCCCCCTGCGAAGCGGAGATTTCATTGGTTACGGGACGTTTTGGCGTGTACAGCACTCCTTACCCAGACCCATAACCTCCACGACCACAACCCCGCATACACCGATGGTCTCAATTAACCTCACCTACATAAGGAGCGAGCGCCTCCATGAGCTTAAGATAGCCCGGCCAGGTCAAATGCAAACCATCCTCAGAATATTCAGACCGAAGCTGACCCCGCTCGTCCGCGAGGTATGGAAATAGATCGATGTACGTATATCCAAACTCCGCGGCGAGCGATTTCAACCGGGCGTTGACCTCAGGCACGCGCCCTGAAACATCGCGCGCTGAAGTGCGGTCGGCCGAATTCCTCGGGGGAATACCTTGAATGTACACCATCGCTCGCGGTGCCTTGGCTTTGATTTTGACCAACATCTGCCGGTAATTGTCCACTATGTCGCTGGTCCAATGATCGCGGGCCAGATCATTGCTGCCGATCATCAAGAAAATCTTGCCCGGCTCATCGCGCGCCACTTCATCGATCCGCCCCAGCAGTCCAATGCTGGTTTCGCCACCAATGCCGCGGTTGCGGATATTCCCAAAGAAATTCCCATATGGGGCGCCCCAGGTGATCGAATCGCCAGCAAAGACGATATCCCCGGGCTTGCGGGGACAGTTGCGATATCTGGATTCCCAATCGACCTGAAATGGTTGGCGTGGCACCGTGGCTTTGACGATGCCGAAGCGCTGGCCGAGGTAGCGGATTCCCCCGTTCCAGTAGGCCAGAGCCGAAAGCATCCCAACCGTGACGAGGTTCAGGAGCACAGAGGCAAGCAGCAGACGTTTGATACGCATACCCAAAAATACATCGCCAGTTGACACTTGTTTTATTTGCAGCCGATCTTTCCCCGCACCGCCCGATAACCCTAAACTCACTTCTCTCTAATCACGTAAGCGCGGAACGTCCTCTTTTCGCACCAGCACACTCGCCAACGATGGCATTACCCAATAAGCGCTGGTTCCAAAAATCGTCGCCGCCGCTCTCAAGTACATCGATAGCAATCGATTCGGGCGCTGCTTAAACCGATCGGCCGCACGCCGGCCATACGGAAGGTAAAAGGGATACTGCGCGCTATACTCGCCGAAAGTCGCAAATGTCATGCACCGCGACACCGGCCTGAACTTCCCCATCAGCGGCCGCAAGTCCCAAGGCGTCAGAAAATAATTGCTCGCATCCAAGTTCGCCCGCCCGAACAGCTTTGCCGGAACGCGCCGCCAACCGGGCGGGAGCCAGTGAATGAACGGCAGCCGCGTGTCGTGGGCCACTGCGGGAAACAGCCGATTCGGTGTCGTCACTACGACCACACGCGAAGCAATCGACGATATCCGCTCCAGTGCCGGCCGAACATTCTCCCTGCCCACGTGCTCCAGCGTTTCCAGGCTCACGAATATCTCCGCCGAATTCTCCTCCAACGGAACGCTTTGGATTGGACTGACCATGAACTCCATTCGGTCTCTTACGCCCAGTACTCGCGCAATCTCTTCCGATGCGGAAACCCGCACCGGGTCCATATCGACGGCAATCGCCTTTCTCCCGCCGCCCAGAAGGTATGCAAAAGAAAACCAGCCGTGACCTGCCGCGCAGTCCACAACAGTACATGCAGCTATGTCCACCAGCCGTTTCAGCGGCACTACGTACCGCCGCAGAAAAAATCGGAGGGTTCCCTCTATGTCAAGATCATGATAAAAGCTGTCGCCGAAACCATGTGTTCGACGAATCTCCTCAGCCTGTGTATCGGTGACCAGATTCTCAGAGATCATAAAAGAGTGAAAAATCGCCGCTCGCGCCGACGACTCGAAATATTAACCTGTCCCTCCCAGACGGCACAAGGACCGGCCCGTAAACTTTACGCAGGCGGCATGTCCCGCATGCCTTCGCACACAACACAAGCGGAACTCGCATTTAAGGGCACATTCCCAACTAACGGTTTGCCCGATGCACCGCTGTTTCGTAAGCCTTCTCAAGTTGGGTAACTTGGAGAGGGCAGACAAAATGCGCGGTCAAAACCGAATTAATCGACTTTCATTCCTCGAGCCTTTGGAGGAGCGACGACTCTTCGCCGTTTCCTTGGATTCCGCGGGATGGACCTCCATCACCCCCAGCGGTGACACCCGCACAATTTATGTAAGCAGCAGCGCCGGCAACGACAACAATAGTGGCCTCTCTCAATCTGCCCCGCTCAAAACCATCCCCGCAGGCATCGCCCTCCTGCGCAGCGGCATGCCCGACTGGCTCCTCCTGAAACGCGGCGACTCCTGGAGCGGCGAAGGATTGGGCTCCTGGTCCAAGTCCGGCCGCTCCGCCCAGGAACCAATGCTCATTTCCGCCTACGGCAGCGGCGCTCGCCCCGTCTTAAA
>JBGPEF010000616.1:0-3376 GCA_041482675.1 Tepidisphaeraceae bacterium
CGCCCAGCTGCGCCTCGGCCAAAAAGACAAAGCCATCGAGCGCCTCACTCAAGGCGTGAAAATCGCCCACGACCGCGGCGACATGATGGCCCGCAACGAAATGGTCAAGATGCTCCAGGACGCCGGCGCTCCCGTCCCCGAATTGAAAAAAACCGAAACCGACCGTCCCGTCGGCCAGGGCGAAGTCCTCTGCGCCCGCTGCGGAAAAATCGGCCCCCGCCTCCCCGAACCCCCCTTTCGCAACGATCTCGGCCGGGAAATCGAGCAAAAAACCTGCGCCACCTGCTGGCGCGAATGGATCGGCATGGGCACCAAGGTCATCAACGAAATGCGCCTCCCCCTCTCCGACCCCCAGGCCCAGAAAATCTTCGATCAACACATGATCGAATTCCTCAACCTCCGGCCTCTTGCATAATCCGAAATCGTCTCCGGCTCACATGGACGTTCGCGAGCATCCTCGATTCCCAGAGCTCCTCGATGCCACGCGGGCGATCGCCTCAGCTCACTGCCATCCCTGGATGGGCACGATTTTTCGCTCCGCCCCTCCGAAGTGGGCCTCGTCAAAAAATATCATCAGCGGCCATGGCAGCTTTAGAAGCGGTGCGCGTTTCAACGCGCCAGGAAGCTTCCCTGCCGTCTACGGCAGCACGACGCCTGAACTTGCTATGACTGAATCATTGGTTTATCAGCGCGACGCTGCATATCCTCCGCAGTACGCTCTGCCACTGGTGTTCAAGGCCATTGAAGTCTGTGTGCAGAAAATGTTGACCCTCACGAAGACCGGTATTCTGGATGCGTTATCGCTGACACTCGACGATATACTAAAAGACCAGTGGCGGCATGCCCGGGCCCGCGGCGAAGAGTCGATCAGTCAGGCCCTGGGCCGCGCTGTGCGCACTTGCGGTGTTGGGGCCCTGGCGGTCCCGTCCGCTCACGCTGCTGACCGTGGCGTCAATGTCGTTCTATTTTCGGATAATCTGGCCGTCGGTAGCCTGAAAGTGCTGCGAGGACGTTCCGGGCGCTAGGTTGCATGCATATTTGCTTGCATTCTTACTTGACCCGGGGCCTCGATGTGTCGATAATGCGTCTGGAGAGCATATGCCAGCCACGAGACATGCCCCCAAAAGATCTGCATCCGCCCCGTTGGCGGCAATATTGCGGAAGAAATACGCGATTTCCCAGTCCCTTTTTGCTCGCCTCCTGGATGTATCCGTTCGCACCGCTTCCGCCCTCGAATCAGGATCCGTCCCCGCCGCCCGCGCAGCGCGACGACTTACCGAGCTGCAACGCCTCTGCCAGGCTCTGGCAGAGGTCGGTAAGCCCACTTACATCGGCACGTGGTTGCAAATCCCTAACGAAATGCTCGCTGGCCTCAAACCAGTTGAGGCCATCGAACGCGGCAAAATCGATCTAGTCTGGCAGGTCGTCGAAGGTCTGCGCTCGGGCTCCCAGTCTTAATTCAACCCCGCCAGGGCGCCAGACGAAAGCCATGCTTCCCATCCCCATGGTGATACCGCGCGAAACAAAACAGCCCTGAACAGGGGAGTAAGAATCGACCAAAATGCTCTGATTGATCGCATCTGACTTCTATTTCTAACCCACCGTCCACGTATCCGGCCCCTTCACCAGCGCCTGCAAATCCCCCTCGCCCTTCTTCGCCACCGCATCCTTGATCTGCTGCCGCACCAACTCCCCATACCGCTCCCGGTCCACCGCGCGGAATACGCCCATCGGCTCCGGAAAATCCGGATACCTCATTCTCGAAAGCAAAAACGCCATGCTCGGCTCCGCCGCCTTCTCATCGTGAATCAGCAGATCATCCTGCTTCACATCCTTGAGGCTCACGATCTCCGGATTCAGGCCATGCAGCCGGATCCCCTTGTCGCGCTCCTTGCCGAAAATCAGCGGCTTGCCGTGCTCCAGATAAAGCGTTGTATCCGACTTGGTCTCCTTGTCCGTCGCGTAATCAAACGCACCATCATTGAAAATGTTGCAGTTCTGATAGATCTCCACAAATGCGCACCCCACGTGCTTCGCGGCCCGCTCCAATACATATTCCAGGTGCTTCACATCCACATCCACCGACCGCGCCGCGAACGTCGCCTCAGCGCCGATCGCAATCGAAATCGGCCGGATCGGAAAATCAGGCACGCCCATCGGCGAGCTTTTGGTCTTCTTCCCGTGCTCCGACGTCGGCGAATATTGCCCCTTGGTCAGCCCGTAAATCTTGTTGTTAAACAGCAGAATCTTCAGGTTCACATTGCGGCGGATGACGTGCATCAGGTGATTGCCCCCGATCGACAGGCCATCGCCATCACCGGTCACCACCCACACATTCAAATCCGGCCGCATCATCCGCAGCCCCGTCGCAAACGTCGGCGCCCGCCCATGGATCGAATGAAACCCGTAGGTGTTCATGTAATACGGAAACCGGCTCGAGCAGCCGATGCCGGAGATGAACACCGTGTTGCTCTTATCGACTCCCAGCTTCGCCAGCACCTTCTTGGCCTGCGCCAGAATCGAATAATCCCCACACCCCGGACACCAACGGATGTCCTGGTCGCTGGCGAAATCGCCAGGCTTCAAAACACTCAATGGCTGAATCGGTGCAACACTCATTTTCGGTCTACCCTTTCGTCTATCCTCTATCTTCTATCCTCTTCGTCTCTATCCACCGGCCGAAACATCACCCGACACCTGCATCTCATCCTTATCCACGTAAACTGTGCCTTCGATGATGGCGCGGACGGCACGGGTCAGCTCGTTAATGGTAAAGGGCTGCCCGCGGACTTTATTGATCCCCTTGGCATCCACCAGATATTTCGCTCGCAGAATCATTCGCAGTTGCCCCAAGTTCAGCTCCGGCACGATCACGTGCGTGAATCCCCGAATCAGGTCCGCCAGATTCGCCGGCAGCGGATTCAGATATCGCAGATGGCAGGCCGATGCCCGCAACCCCTGGCTTTCCAGCTCCAGCACCGCCGCCTTGATCGCCCCAAACGTCCCGCCCCAGCCGATCAGCAGCGCATCACCCTTCTCCGGCCCGGTCCAGATATACGGTTCACCCGCCGGCTTCAGGTTGGCAATCTTGGCCGCGCGAATCCGCACCATGTTCTCGTGATTCAGCGGGTCGTAAGAAACATTGCCGGTGATATCCTGTTTTTCCAGGCCGCCGATGCGATGCTCCAGGCCGGGCGTTCCGGGAATCGCCCACGGCCGCGAACCATCGCTGTTTCGCAGATAGGGCATGAATCCCTTCTCATCATTCGGCTTGTCCGGATGTTTGGCCTCGATCTTCGGCAGCTTCGAGACATCCGGCACCATCCACGGCTCCGCGCCGTTGGCGATATACCCGTCGCTCAGCAGGATCACCGGC
>JBGPEF010000617.1:0-3368 GCA_041482675.1 Tepidisphaeraceae bacterium
AAACGAAGACACCGGCGCTGTGCCTGTCACGAAAATCTGATAGGCATAAGACAGTTCGCCGGCCGTCGGTGTATAGCCGCCATAGGGAAACGTGCCGGGATTGAACACAGCCCAATCCACAAAGCCCTTTAGCGTCGCACCGTTATCAAACGGAGTGCTGCCACTGGAAAAAGTCCCCGCGCTTGCGAGAGGACCGGCTTGCGCCCAAGTGGAAATGAAGAGCCCCACAATTACGGCCACCCAAGACGACCGCGCCATCAATGCCCTCATGTTTGCTCCTCCACTGAAGCAATCCTTCCACCACCATTGAACGCCATGCAACAGCGCCGATCGTTTCGGCCCCAACTGCTCCATCCTGGTCCAACTTGGTGGTGGTCGCCGTTGAAATGATTCGGCGGACCCACTAAAACGGCTGCCCTCATTGATCTGCCCTCTTAACCGTCACATCCGTGTTACATCTACGGGAACGGTGCAGATCGAACAGCCCTCACTCTCCCCGCAATCTACCACGGGTCGTCTGGTTGGTCAAATAAATCATAATTTTTGATTGCATTCCCGCAACTCCATGTCTTGATAGTCGGTTTTCCTCGATGTATAGGACGCCAAACGGGCTTAACCATTGTCCCATATACAACTTAAACGCCTCCCATGCCTTTTTTGAACCCACTTCTTACTTGTAAATTGCTATCCCTGGGGTACATTACCCATGGTCGGCGTTCGCCGATCGCCGGAAGAACACTGGGATTGGGACAAGCGGGAGGCGGCTCGCGCATTGAAAGGCGCTGGCGGTGCCGTGCCCATGTACCAGTAGCATTACCTACCATCTGCCTTCGCTTTGGCTTTTGTGAAAGGAGCGCCCTGTGCGCTGTCGGTCAGCATTTTTAATCAACACCCATGGATTCAGTCTCGCCGCGCTCGCTTCTTTCCTTCTCCTGTCGAGCGGCTGTGGCGCTAAGAGTTGGCTCGATCAGAGCGAGCTGTCCCGAAATCAGGGCGGCCGGCTCGTCGTGCCTATTCTCACCAGCATCGATCCCATCGATGAAGCCGAAACCGAATTCGTCGGTTCCCAGGAGGTCAAACCGGACGACCTGAAGGTATTTGCCACCGACTACGTCATCGGCCGCAACGACCTGATCAATGTCTCCGTCTTCGACCTTGTGAATGGCGGCGTCGAATCCGTTAAGACCACGCGCGTGAGCGAAACGGGAACGCTCAGCGTTCCAGGGATGCCCGACCCCGTCAATGCCGCCGGCCTTACCGAAGCCGATCTTCAAAAGGCCATCGTCCAGGCCTATCGCGAATCCGGCATCCTGCAAAAGGCCCAGGTTTCCGTTCAGGTCGTCGAAGCCCGCGGGCGTACCTTTAATATTACAGGCGCCGTACAACGTGCCGGCCAATATGTGATCCTTGAATCCGACTTCCGCCTCCTCAACGCCATCATTCAGGCCGGCGGCGAGACTTACCCCTCCGAATACCTCTACGTCATCCGCAAAGTGTCCTCGGAAAAACCCAGCACCCGCCCATCCACCCAGGTAGAAAAGAAACCTCCAACCACCGCCCCCGCTGTCGATCCTCTCGCGCCTCGAACCGAAGCCCCCGTTCGCGCTCACCCCATTCTCGCCTTCGAAGATCCCGTCACCGCTCCCCAACCCGCAAAACCCGCCACCGCCGAGCCAACTTCTGATGAGCGCCGATTCATCTTCCTCGATGGCAAGCCCGTTCTCACCGATTCCAAGACCGGCCAACCCGTAACCCGCCCCGCCGAAGGCGCTGATGTTCCCCGCATCCCCACCACCCAACCTTTCACCGACATCACCATCTCCCAGCCCGCCTATGAGTTTGGCAGCTCGCTGGGCAATGACGAGCAGCGGGTCATCCGCGTTCCCTACAAGGAACTCCGCAACGGCGATCTCCGCTACAACATCGTCGTCCGCCCCAACGATGTAATTATCATCCCCCTCCCCAGCCAGGGCTTCTATTACATGGGCGGCCATTTTCAGCAGCCGGGCGTGTTCAACCTTACTGGTCAGAAGATTACCCTCAAGCAGGCCGTCATCTCCGCCCGCATGCTCGACGGCTATGCGATTCCGAACAAGACCGACGTCATTCGACGCATCGGCGCTGATAAAGAAGTGTTCGTCCGCGTGGACCTGGCGCGCATTTTCGAAGGCCGCCAGCCGGACGTTTTCCTGAAAGCCAACGACGTGGTCCAGGTTGGCACCGACTGGTATCCACCGTTTCTGGCGGCCCTTCGTGGCGCGTTTAGACTGACTTACGGCTTCGGATTCCTCTACGACCGCAACTACGCGCCTCAGCAGCGCTTTGCGAATTGATTGGAAACCGGCAGAACTGGCATATGCATCGGGCGTATCTGTGAGGTGCATGGTGTCATTGGCGGCTTGTCTGCCAGTGCTCGTCCGGTGGCTTCTTTGGTTGGTTTTTAAGAGGGCAATAGCAACGACATGGGCGAGCTATCCGTCTTATCCGGCGTCGAGTACGCCCCTTCGGGAACGTCCCAGCCTTCCCGAACCCACTACGGTCTAACCACCGAAGCCTGGATGCGCATCGGTGTGCTCGCGCTTTTGATGATCGGCCTCTTCTGGCCCAACCTCCGCCGCCTCTGGCTCAAAACCAACCCCGTTACCGGCGAAGCCAACTGGGGCCACTCCTTCTTCATCCCCCTCATCGGCCTCTATTACCTCTATCTCAATCGCGATGCCCTCCTCAAAGCCCGCGTTCGCACCTCTTACGTCGGCCTCATCATCATGCTGGGCGGCCTGCTTCTCTTCGCATACGGCATCTGGCCCGGCCAGAACGATTTCGTCAAAGACTTCGCCATGATTGTCACGCTCTTCGGCCTCGTCGCCCTGATGTGCGGCTGGGAAGTCATGAAGATCGCGTGGTTCCCAATCGCCTTCCTCATCGCCGCCCTCCCCTGGCCCGGCCTGGTCTATAGCTGGGTCGCCCTTCCTCTTCAGCAGATCGCCGCCGCCGCCGCCATCAAGGTCCTCAACCTCGTCGGCGTCGAATCCTATCGCGAAGGCACCAAGCTCATCATCGTCAACGGCCTCAAGGTCCGCGTGCTCAATGTCGCCGAAGCCTGCGCCGGCCTGAAATCCCTGATGACCTTCATCTCCGTCGGCGCTGCCGTCGGCTTCCTCTCCAGCCGCGCTACCTGGCAGAAAATCCTCATCACCCTCTCCGCCATCCCCATCGCCATCTTCTGCAACATGATGCGCGTCACCGGCCAGGGGATCATCGATCACTATTGGTCGGAAAAACTCTCCGAAGGCTTTGCCCACCAGTTTGTCGGCATGGTTATGCTCATCCCCGCCTTCTTTCTCATTTTGCTCGTCGCCTGGGTCCTC
>JBGPEF010000618.1:0-3363 GCA_041482675.1 Tepidisphaeraceae bacterium
ATGGGGGTGTGTGGGTATGGGCGTGGGGGAGCGCGGAGGGGGAGGGGGGAAACGAGGATAGAAGATAATAGATAGAGGATAGCAGGGGCGCGGAGGGGGCGCGGATACGGCTGGGTGGGTGAAACGAGCGCATGGAGACCCCCTTTCTTAAGGATGTCGGGAACGATGTCGGGCAAGAGTGCCCGACCTACCACCAGTACGTTTTTGATTGGCATTTGTTCGTGTAAAAATCAGAAGAGTTTGGACGTGTAGGTGTTTGGCGGCCATCTGGATTTGGAGCGGGTTCTGGATGAGGGAGTCTTAGAGGGTGAGTGGGGAAGGGTTGAGGCGAATTTTGAGCTTCGCGGGGGTGGCGTGGCGTGCTTGATTTGAATTCGCGGATGCATGGGGGCGAGTACGCCCCCCTGCAACCCCCGAAATCCGGTTAGTTACCGTCACCTGCGGTGACTGACTGGAGGCGTTCTGTTCAATCAATGCAAATGCGGGGGAGGAAGGGAGGAGGGGGATTGGGGGAATGAAAGGGTTGGCGCGATGCGGGGATCGTTTGGCCCTCTGGGGTTTTAAATAAAGGTTCGTTTTAAATAACGGTTCGCGTCACCTTTAATTTATCCGTCACCTTTAATTTATCTGGTCTCCTATGACTCTCCCCACCGGCAGCAGAATCAACGATATTAGATGCCCGCGAGCGGCGATGTTTATGGTTCTCACGCGCCATTTTGCTATTATACTTAACATTGGCTTTTTTGGATCCCGCTCCAGGATCTCAGCTGTGGCGTCATCTCGGGAGAAGTCAATCGGGTTCATTTGATCGCGCGCCGGCGTCTTGAAGACAACAACAAGCTCCCGGACACAACCAGCAACATTACCCCCGGCTCTGGAACTAGCCACACCACCGCGTGACGATTCCCCGACGCATCGCTGGCCCATCCAGAAATGTTTCCCATCGCATCGATATCATCCGCCCCCGAATCGAAATATCCGGCCGGCAGATAATTGTGAAGGTTAACCACACTCGCGGCCGTCCCAGACCAAAGTAAGGCGCGGTTATGCACCACGCCTCCGATCGTCACCGCACCGTCGCCAACCTCCTGGGTGCCATTAGTAGCCAGCGCCTCTGATCCAATATAGCCGGCCGGATTCAGGTTGACGGCGGTCTGCGCTGAGCCGTGCCAAACCATCGCCCGGGAGCTCTGCCCCCCCGATAGCCAGGCCAGTCCAACCTGCTCGTTGCCCTCCACGTCATATCCCACCGAAGTAAGATAGCCGGAAGGATGCAGCCGCACCGCGCTGGCAGCGGTCCCGCTCCAGAGATATGCCTCCTGAAATCCGATTTGGGTAATCGCGTAGCCTATCTGGCGCGTGGCGGACATTCCTGCGGTATCGGAAACCACATAGCCCGCTGGATTGAGATCAACCGGCTGGGAAAAAAGCGTTGGCCAATACATCGCATGGTCATTTTGCCCAGCCGCGGCCATCCTCCCAACGGCTTGTTCCCCTACCATATCGCTGATCGCTGAATCATCATAACCGGCCGGATGCATGCTCACGAAAGTCGCCGCGGAACCATTCCATCGCATCGCACGCGTACGCCCGCCAGAGACAGTGTTGCCCCAGCCCACTTGGGTTGTTCCCGAAATTGCCGAAACACTCGAGTTTGCATACCCCGCCGGATGCAGGTTGATTACGGCATTCGTGGAAGAATTCCACAGCAGCGCGCGTTGGGACCCGTCATTGGTCTTGCCATAGCCGCCATACGCGCCATTGTTCATCGTCAGGATCTCGCTCTCCTTGTAGCCAGCGGGGTGCAAATCCAGAAACATATACCCCGCGAGTGCAGAATGAACGATCAGCCCAAGCACGGCGTGCGCCAGCGCCAACGCGAGCGTGAATCGCAACATTGTTTGATCCTCCGGCCGCAATGTAAGACTAACTGGTCCCTCTTGTGCCCTCGGCAGCCGGACTCATCCTATCCAACAATCTGTATTGCAACAACCTGTGCAAAAAAGAACCCACGGAGTCTCATCCGTGGGTCTCGCTTCTAATGGACCCCAAAACCTACTTCTTCTTCGACTTCTTCGACGAAGCCTGATTCTGCCTGATCACCGCCTGCGCCGCTGCCAGCCGCGCAATCGGCACCCGGAACGGCGAGCCGCTCACATAGTTGAGCCCAATTCCGTGGCAGAACATCGGAAGGGGGACATTCCTGCTTATCAAACCACCACCAGAAGTCGGAAGGGGGACATTCCTACTTATCAAAAACACCACCAGAGGAAACTGGACCAAATCACCGGTGTCCTCCGGAGTCGGCTATAGAAAAGAACATGGGGATGCCTCAAAGCAGCGGCTTGGTAAGCGGCTTGCAGCCGCGTGGCCGCGTGGAGAAGGTCATCCCCATGAGACACCGATCATACGCTGCAACGAATCTTGGGCACGTGGATTTGCAACGTTTGATGCACAACCGGGAAGGATGCAATGCCGTTCTGGGCATGGACGTGAGCAAGTCAGAGGTGCTGATGGTCATTCGCTGGTGCGATGGAGGCTTTGAGCAGCCCTGGGAGCATTTGCGTCTGATCCACGAAATCTGCGGCATCTGCGTCATCGGCGGCCACTCCCCTCATCCGTGTGAGTCCGTGCCGCATAGGTGGCTCAAAATCGAATTCTCCGTACACTCCGTGTGGGTGGGGATTGCGGGGTTTATTTGGCCGGGGAGTGGCAATTCCGCTCGGCCCCTGTCGTATAATGCCGATTACACTCACGGAGGATTCCCCCATTGTCTGAACTCAAACGCTCGCAGCTCTCGGTCAAACAGGAACGGGCCATTCTGGTTGGCGTGATTCTTCCCAAATCCAATGCCGACCCGCGCGATCCGCTGGGGGAGCTGGCAGCGCTGGCGGATACGGCCGGGGCGAGAGTGGTGGCCCGGGTGATCCAGAACCGGCACCGGATCGATGGGGGGCTTTATATCGGGTCGGGGAAGGCGCAGGAGATTGCGCTGCTGGCCGGGAAGGAGGAGGCGGATGTCATCATCTTTGATAATGACCTCTCGCCATCGCAGATCGGGGGGTTGGAGACGCTGATCAATAAGGAGCTGGGCTCGCCGCGCGGGCAGGGGGTGAAAGTGATCGACCGCTCGGAATTGATTCTGGATATTTTCGCCACGCGGGCGCAGTCGAAGGAGGCCAAGTTACAGGTTGAATTGGCGCAGATGGAATACACCTATCCGCGGCTGACGAGGATGTGGGGGCACCTGGAGCGGATCGCATCGGGGATGAGCCCGGGGATCGGGACGCGCGGGCCGGGTGAAACGCAGTTGGAAGTGGACCGGCGGCTGGTGCGCAAGCGGATCTCGCGGCTGCGGGCTGA
>JBGPEF010000619.1:0-3344 GCA_041482675.1 Tepidisphaeraceae bacterium
CCCAGAATTCTCATGCACGGGGTGAGTGGGCCGATCAGCGTCACCGGCGTTCAGTTCCGGCTGGAGATGCCCGGCCTGCCCGATTTGAACGACCAGCAGATCGCGGCCGTGCTCACCTATATAAGGAGAGAGTGGGAGCACGGCGAAGAGCCTCTGGAGATCGAGATGGTTTCGAAAATCAGGGAGGAGGAGAGGGGCAGGAGTCAGCCATGGACGGCTATAGAGCTATTGAAGATCAAGTAGCACGGGCATCTTGCCCGTTTACTTAGGGTGGAATTCCGGACGCATGTTGTCATCCGTGATGAGCTGAAGGTCGTCTCGCGCTCGAATGAGGGGCGCGATGTCGGTGAGGTCGTGGTGGGAAAGGCGTTCCAGCACGCCGTTCAGCTTGGGGTCGGCAAAAACCTGCTTCTGGTTGATGTGGAAGCGCATCAAGTTGGCGCGGATTTGGGCGGGAGTGTTCGAGAACGGGGCATCGCTGGCGGCGATGAATTTGCTCACGGCTACGACGTGTTTGAAGACGGCGGCGGCCGTGAAAGTGACGTCGTCGTTGTCGGTGGTGTTGATAAAGATGACGCCGCCGGGATTCAGGTGCGCCTTGCAGAGCTGAAAGTATTCGACCGAAAGCAGATTGGTCGCGTGATCGCGCCAATGGAAGGTGGTGTTCTGGAGAATGAAGTCGAACTTCTCATCGGAATGCCGCAGCAGCCAGCGGCGGCCGTCGTCAATCTGGATTGTGCGCCTGCGGTCCGTGAGGAGCGTGGCCTGCTCGGGGTAGTGCGAGATCAGCTCCAGATAGCCAGGGTTGATCTCGATCGAAGTGAGATGCTCGACGGGCTCATACGCCGTCAGCACGCGCGACCAGGAGCCGGAAGCCAGGCCGATTTCCAGGATGTTCCGGGGATTGGAATGCAACGCGGCGATGAGGTAAGCGCGGGTGATGCCATTGGTGTCGAGCCAGGGATCGACATTGAAATTGCCGTCATAGATCGCTCCGCCGTAAACCGTATCCGACAGCCCGGAGAAATCCTCGGTGACCGAGACGATGCCGCTGCGATTCTGGACCACGTACTTGTAATGCAGCGTGGGATCGTAGTGGGTTTGGAAATGGATTTTTTCGAGGAAGTCGCGGTAGAGCGCATCATGGGAAAATAGGATGACCACCATCGCCACCGCAACCAGGGTGATTCTCCTCATCTGTCGCGTGGCCAGATATTCGTACAGGTACGTCAAAGCGGCCACCATCAAGGTTGCCATGGTGAGGTCGAAGATAATGCGCTCAGTAGTACGGACGTTCATTAACACAAAGCCCGTGAGCAGCGGCCCGAGTACTGCTCCGATGATATTGGCGAGGTAGAGACGTGAGACCGCCAGCCCGACCGATTGCCCGGGACGAGTCGCCCAGTGGCAGAGGATGGGAAAGATCGAGCCCAGGAAGAACGAAGTGGCGGCGACGATGAAATGTGTGAAGTAGAGGCCGAGTGTGCTGGATTTGGTGAGGAGATTGGCGGTGATGACCAGCCCGAAGTAATAGGTGACGGCCGAAAGGAGGAGCAGGTGAGTGATCCATTTCAGCGGCGACTGTTTCGAGCGGGAGCAAAGTCGTTCCGCGAAGAGCGCGCCGGCGGCGATGCCGATGAGGAAGAAGCCCAGCACGTGCGCGAAGACCGTGGGGCGGCCACCGGTCATGTAGGACACTGCGCGGAGCCAGAGCATTTCCTGGGAGAGGGAGATGTAGCCGACGAGAGCGGAAAGCAGCAGGGGGAAGAGGATTTTCGATTTTCGATTTTCGGTTTGCGATTGGGGAGGGGATGGTGCGGCGAGCCGCACCCTACGGGCCATCCGTCGGGAGTAATCCCAGACAAGGTACCCGACGAGGAGATTACAGCCGGCGGCGATATAGATGGATTTCTGCTGGCCGAGGTGAACAAAGAGGAGGTCGGCGGTGATGAAGCAGGCGATGGCGGAGCCGAGGGTGTTGATGCAATAGAGGATGCCGACGGTCTGGCCGACGTTGTGGAGATAGCGGTGCAGATGGTTGACCAGGATGGGAAGGGTGGCGCCCATGAACAGGGTCGGGATGGCCAACAGGGAAAATGTGGCCAGGGAAATGGTGAAGAGTGAGCCATGGAGAGTGAGCCGGGTGATGAGATGAATGAGGGGAAGGCTGGCCAGGCCAAAGAGCCCGATGCCCAGTTCCGAGATGAGGAAGAGCAGCGGGGCATGGTCGGGATATCTCGAGGAGAGGTGCCCGCCAACGAACGAGCCGATTCCCAGGCCGAACATGAAGAGGCAGACGATGATGGTGGTGGACTCGATGTTGACGCCGAAGGCGGCGAATAAAGTCCGCTGCCAGACGATTTGATAGATGAGGGCGGCGAACCCCGAGATGAGAAATAGAAAGGCGAGGTAGCCGACCGAGGAGTATAGATTGGATCGGCCGGCGGAGGGATTGGCGAGTTGAGTATCCAGCTGCACGGGGGATGGTGTTACAGGAATAGGCTGACGGTCGCAACCATGTCGCCAGGGTGGTGATTTACAACGGTGGAGAGGCGGGGACGTAATAGTCAGTAGCCAGTGACGGGTAGTCAGCAGCAGAAAGGATGATTTGGTTAAGCTTAGGGTTTATCAGTGGTTAGTGGTGGTGGTGCTGGGGCTCGTCGGCGCGGCGGCGGCGCCTGCGCCAGCACCGACGACACGTCCTGCGCTGGTGGCCAAAGGTCCGGCCGCCGCCGAGCTGCTCAACCAGCGTTTTGCCACCCAGATCAAGCCGCTGATGACCCAGTATTGCTTCACCTGCCACGGCAACGGCAAGCACAAGGGGGATGTGACGCTGGATAAGTATGCCACGTGGAAAGATGCCCAGGCGGACAAGCAAACCTGGACGACGGTGATGGATGTCCTGGGGCAGGGCATCATGCCGCCGGAGGATAAGCCCCAGCCGGCCAAAAAGGACAAGGATCTGATCGCCGCGTGGGCGGCCGAGGCGATGGATTACATCGACTGCTCCGGCCCGCGCGATCCGGGGCATGTGACGCTTCACCGACTCAATCGCAACGAATACAACAACACCATCCGCGACCTGGTGGCCGTCGACTACAAGCCGGCCGACGATTTCCCGGCCGATGACACCGGCTATGGCTTTGACAACATCGGCGATGTCCTCTCGATGTCGCCGCTGCTGGCTGAGAAATACCTCTCGGCCGCCGAGCAGGTGATGGATCGCGCCATCCTGATGGGCAATCCGTTTGCCAAGAAGGTGAAGAAGTTCACGGGCATCCAAATGGAGCCCACAGTGGGCCAAACCGCCGATTCGTCGGCCTGGAATCTGTCGAACAATGGGG
>JBGPEF010000620.1:0-3340 GCA_041482675.1 Tepidisphaeraceae bacterium
CCATTGATGTTCCAGACACCATTTTGATTCATCGCGAAGGTGACATGGATCACCTGGGCGGCCTCGGTGCCGGCAAGGTCATTGCGGGTGAGGTCGCCGCTCATAAGGACCAGGTAGTTGCTGGTGGGGGGGAAAGCGGCGGTGATGCTGAAGGCAGTCGTGGTGTTAATGGTCAACGAATTCACGAATTGGGCGCCGACCAGAAGGATGTTGTGGCCGGAGGCAAAGCCGCTGGCGAAGATCACATCGCTGTTGGAGTTGGGAATACCATTGGGATTCCAGTTCTGACCATCCAGCCAGGAGGCCTGATCATTGGCCAATGGGGTGCCGCCGCCATCCCAGGTGACGGCAGCCCGCAAGGCCGGCATCGCGGCCAGGATGGTGACCATGGAAGTGGCGAGAATGCGACAGCGTTGAGAGAAGCGAGTCATATTCTTTCCCTTTGTTGAAGTCTTTTTCCAAAGCGCGAGCAGGCGGCGAGAATTCCGAGGATGCCGAGGCTCAGGGCGGGTTCGGGGACAGATGTGAAATGAACCGAGAGATTATTTTGATCGCTGATGATGGAAAAGTGGCCGCCGGACAGGTTGTTTTTGAAGCCGGAGGTGTCGAGGGAGATGGCCGAGGCGTCGAAGTTGGTGATGCCGTCGGTGGTGTGGAGGATGATCCAGTCGGAGTCGTGCTGGGAATCGAAATTGGAGGCGGGGCCGGGCGAATCGCCGGTGAGTGAAGCGAGGGAGATGGTGAAGCGGCCGTTTGTGGTGTTGGAAGCGTTGAGAGTGAGATTTCCGTTGATATTCCAGATGTCCCAGCCGATTCCTGAACCCGCGAGGGCGTCGGCAATTTCGACGATATAGCTGCCGCCGGAATTCCAGGTGGTGGAACCGGTGGTGACGGAGCCGGGGGAGTTGCCGGGGGAGAATTTGCCGCCGTCGGTGATGTTGACTTGGCCGTAGGTTCCGGAGCCTTTGGCGAGGGAGCCATAGTTGACTTTGGTGGTTCCGGTGACGGTGCCGTTGTTGACCAGGAGGCTGCCGTTGAGCTCGAAGCCAGGGCCGGCGTTGAGGAGGCCGCCGTTGACGGTGATGCGTGCGCCGGCGGCGGAGATGAGCGGGGTGGAGGAATCGTTCAGGGTGCCGCCGCTTTCGATGAAGATCACGCCCTGGTTTTCGAAGCCGGTGACATTGGTGGTGTTGAGGACGGTGAGGACGCCGCTGGAGGAGAGGATGCCGTTGGTCCAGTTGAGGACGGAGCCTCCGTTGACAAGCTCGCCGCCGATGGTGGAGTTGATGAGGTTGAGAGTGGCGCCGGGGTCCTGGGAAAGCCGGGAGCCGTTGAAGGTGGTGACGTTGGTGAAAGTGGTCGGGCCGGTGATGACGTGGCGGCCGGTTCCGGCGAGGAAGCCATTGGAGACGGAGGCTCCGTTGTAAGTGACCACAATGCCCGGGGTGGGACTGATGGCGCCGAAGCGCATGAGCAAGGTGCCGCCGATGTTGATTGGGGAAACCGCAGGGATACAGCTGAAACCGTTGAGGTCGAGAATGGCACCGGGGGAGAGGTTGATTAGAGCGCTTTGGGAGAGCGCGCCGGGGGAAGCAGCGACGACTGTTCCGGCCTGGATGTTGAAGGGGCCGGATTGGGTGTTGGTTCCCGCGAGGGTCCAGACGCCGGCGCCGATTTTATTGAGGCCGCCGGGGAGAGAGCCGGAGAGATTGCCGGAGTAGGTGGTGGAGGCGTTGTTGTTGCCGATGCTCAGTCCGTTGATGCCTGATAGAGCGAGACTGGTGTTCCCGGCGAGTCCGCCGAGGACGGGGGCCGAGGCGGGAAGAGCGAAGCCCAATGTGCCGCCATTGAGAGAGATGGTGGAGTTTTGGGCGGCCTGGTTGTGGAGGATGTCGAGGAAGCCTGCGGTGAGGGTGGTGGGACCCGAGTAGGAGTTGGCGGCAAGGAGGCCGATGTGGCCGGGGCCGGATTTGGTCAGGCCGCCGGAGCCGCTGATTGGACCCGTGAAGCCAATGGCGGCCGTGCTGTTGAGGACTTCCAGGGCGCCGCCGCCGGGAGCGAGAGTGATGGGGCGGTTGGAGTTGTAGCCGGAGGCGCTGGTGAGGCGAATCGTGCCATCGTCGAGAGTGACTGCGGAGCTGGCGTTTCCGAGACGAGCATCGGAATCGATGTTGAGAATTGCGGCATTGGAGACGGTGGTGCCGCTGGTGTAGGTGTTGGCGCCGGCGAGAGTGACGGTGTTGTTGACGCCGGTGACGGTGAGGCCGCCGGTTTGTTGCAATTGGGCGGTGATCGATGAAGCGCCTGTGCCGGAGGAGTTGGTGAGGGTGAGGCGGCCGGGTCCGGTGACGGTGAGGCCTGCGTTGGCGATGGTGGCGGTGAAACCGTGGGCGTCGATGGTTCCGCCGCCGGGGTTGAGGATGAGAGCGCGGGTGAGAGGGACGTTGGCGGAGAGTTGGAGGATGCCGCCGCCGAAGGAGAGGGGGCCGTTGCCCAGTGCGCTGTCGGCGGCGATGCGGAGTGTGCCGGCGTTGATGATGACGCCGGAAAAGATGTTGGCCACCGGGTTGTTGAGGACGACGGTATAGGGGCCATTGAGGATAAGACGACCGATTCCGCCAATCGCACTGACCTGTCCGTTGATCGTCAGTGAGCCGCTGCCGGCGCCCCCGAGCAAAAGGTCGCCGTTGAGCTGAAGCCCGAGGTTGGGGAAGTTGATGACTTGTGGGTTGGCTGAGAACTGGTCGATGTGCGGGAGGGCAGCGCTGCCTGGGGCGGCGAGGAAATTGAAGAATTCTGTGCCGGTCTGATTGATCGTGAATGGTCCGGCTTCAGAGGCGAAGGTGAGAGAATTGAGATCGACCTTGGCGACGTTGAGGACAAGATTGTTTTGGGTAGAGCCGGTGAAGTTGAGCGCGGTCGAGCTGCTGGATACGGGAAGGGTGCTCCCCTGCCAGTTGGCGGGGGTGTTCCAGAGGGAGTTAGCGCCCAGGCCGGTCCAGGTGGAGGTGGACTGGGCGGCGGCGGGCGAGGGGGATGCGAGCAGGAGTGCCAGCATCAGAAAACAGGAGGCGGGTGCGGCTGACCTGGGGACATCCTTACTCATGAGGGAATCCCTCCAGAAATTGAGATTCGGCGCGGGCGGCGCTGGGCGGTATTTGTCGAGACGACATTAAGCGAGAGCGCGGGGGGTTCGGGAACGGGGGAAAAATGAACAACGAGATCGGTGGGGGTGGGTTCGAGATAGAAGTGGCCGGAGGCGAGGGGGTTTTTGAAGGCGGAGGTGTCGAGAGAGAGTTCCGAGGGATCGAAGCCGACGACGCCGTCGGAGGCGTGGAGG
>JBGPEF010000621.1:0-3338 GCA_041482675.1 Tepidisphaeraceae bacterium
CTTCAAAGGGCACATAGATGATCGTCTGCCCGGAGTAGACCGACAATCTCCCCAGCTTCGGATAGTCCACGATCTGCCCCGTCGGATAGACCGGCTCATAATAGGTGATGTTCGGGTTCGCTTTGACGGTGACCGTGGTCGGAATATACGCCGACTCCAGCGGCTTGTGGGACTGCGCATGAAACCCCGGCCTGATATCCAGCACCACCGCGATCACCCCCTGCTGCCCGCCCTGGAGCGTCTTGGTGTTGGGCAGCATCTGCACCATCACCTGCCCCTGCTGCGCCAGCGCCGCAAGCGGGGCCAGCAGCAGGGCGGCGGAGGCGATGACTAAGCCGGGCAGGGGTCTCACCTCATTGATAATACTCGTCGCCCGCCAAACATTCCCGGCCCGCCGGTGGCCAAATTGACAGCTATCTCCCTTCGCGTACCATTCCAGACTTCAACCGGCGCGGGAGTGCGGAATTGCGTTTATCGAAGCGAACCGAATACGGCTTGCGCGCCATCGTGCAGCTTGGGCAGCTTTGGCCGCGGAACTTCGTGCAATCCAAGGACCTGGCGGAGCACGAGGACCTGCCCAATAAGTTCCTGGAGTCGATCCTCCTGGCACTCCGCCGCGGCGGCTTCCTCGAGAGCAAGGTCGGAAGCGGTGGGGGGTATCGCCTCTCGCGGGCCCCGCGGGAAATCCGCATCGGCGACATTATCCGACGGCTGGAAGGAAGATTGACGATCAAGGAAGCCCCTGCTCCGATGGAAAGCTCGCCCGGCAAGATTGCCGTGCGGTTGATCAACCAGAAACTGACCGATGCGACCGATGATGTGCTGGATAACATGACCCTCGAAGAACTGATGGAACACGTCGGACGGGCCAGCAGCGGCCAACAGGCCATGTATTACATCTGACGTGCTTGCCCCCTGTCCCTTGTCCCTCGTTGGTGGAGCTGCGTGATGCACGGAATGCTGGCGGTATCGATCGATCGAGTTTTGGATTTGATGAATCGCGGGGGAATCGGCTACGCGGTCCTCTTTGGGATGCTGTTTTTCTGCGGCCTGGGTCTGCCGATTCCCGAGGACATCCCCCTCATCGCCTCCGGGATTCTGATTGGCAGTGGGAAGATGCACTTTGCGATTGCAGCCCCCCTCGCCTGGGCCGGGATCATCGGCGGCGACTGCGTCCTCTATTTCCTGGGCCGCCGTTATGGATTGAACATCACCCGCGTCCCCTTCGTCGGCAAGCACGTGACCACGGCCCGGATCGAGAAGGCGGAGAAGCTCTTCGAGAGGTGGGGCATCTGGGTTGTGGCCATCGGCCGGCTCTTTGCCGGAATCCGCGGGGCGATGGTGGTGGCGGCCGGGACCATCCGCTTCAACTTCATCAAGTTCATCATCGCCGACGGCCTGGCCGCCCTGGTCAGCGGCGGCCTGTTCATGGCCCTGGGCTACAAGGTCGGCCAGAACATCGACAAGCTCACCAAATACAAGGAATGGATCGCGCTGGGCTTCATCATCGCCGGCGTGCTTGCCCTGATCTACTTCATCTGGCGAAGCCGCCGCCACACGACGCTGGCCGAGGTGGCTTTGGAGAAGGCCAAGAAGGTGGCAGAAAAAACTGAGAAGCCTCCTGCTGAGACCGTTGCCAAAAAAGATGACGAAGCTGCACCCAAATCCGATTCGGAGAAAAGCGACACGCATTCCGAAATTGGCGGCAAAAAGTAACGCGGCTTCATCTCACTCGCAATTTGAAAATCCCCCCAGTTGACGCTCTCCTGTGACCCAGCTAACGTAACTTGTTGACTCAACCCACAAGGAGAAATCATGCCATACACGCTGCCCCCCTTGCCGTTTCCATCCGATGCACTCGAGCCGCACATCGACAAGATGACGATGGAGATCCATCACGGCAAACACCACAACGCCTACGTGACCAACCTCAACAAGGCCATCAGCGAGGGAGCGCCCCAGCTCGACGGCAAACCGCTGCACGAAATCCTGGCCAACAACCTCTCGATGGTCCCCGAGAAGATCCGCACCGCCGTGCGCAACAACGGCGGCGGGCATCACAACCATTCCCTCTTCTGGGAGATCCTCAACCCGGCCGGCAAGCAGAGCGGGCCGGTGGGCAATCTCTCCCAGCTGATCAACAAGACCTTCGGCGGGTTCGACAAGTTCAAGGAACTTTTCACCAACGCCGGCATCACCCGCTTTGGCTCCGGCTGGGCCTGGCTCATCAAGCGCGGCCAGGGCATCGAGGTCATCTCGACCGCCAACCAGGACTCGCCGATCATGGAAGGCGCGTTCCCCGTCATCGGCTGCGACGTGTGGGAGCACGCCTACTACCTCAAGTACCAGAATCGCCGCCCCGACTATCTGGCCGCCTGGTGGAACGTGGTCAATTGGAAGGTGGCCGAGGATCGGTTCAACCGGGCGCAGTAGCGCTGCGCCTGGGCCGGCGCATGATCGGCAAGGGTGCGGCCAGCAGAAGGAACAGCGACGTTGGTTCGGGGGCGAGGGTGAGGTTGTCGATGAGGTTGGGGGTGAAGCAGGTTCCCGGGCCGGCGCAGAGGAGATTCTCGGCGTAGACATCCAGGCCGGTGATATCCATGTCCCAGATGACGCCGAAGAAGACGGGGGTGGCCGGATTGCCGTCGTTATCCGCGATGTGATAGGGAACGACGAGTCGGTCGGAGCCGTCGTTGATGACGATGGTTGCGCTCTCTGCGCCAGGCGAGCCGAGATCGAGGATGTCGAAGCCAATCGCATGCTGAGCGGGGGCGGGGAAGATGGTGAGGATGGCGGCGCGATCCACCTGATTATTTGAGCGGCCGGTGAGGGCTTGATTGGGCGATGGGCCGTAGGTGTCGAGCGATGCGGGGCCGCCGTTGCTGGAGACCTGGGGGAAGGGGCCGCCGAGGAATTGGATGGGGGCGGGGGCGAGGGGGAATCCGTCGGCCGGATCGAAGGTGTAGATCTTGTGCGGGCCGATGGCGGCCTGGAACGCCGCGCGGTCGGAGAAAGTGACACCGGCCGCGCCGGCCGCGGCGGGGAGAAGGGCGAGTAGCGTGAGGGCGATGCTAATCAGCCTGGGGTGCATGGTTCCTCCTGGTTGGCGATCTGAAGGGCGCTTTGGGGGTGATGGATCCACTTTTTGTAAACCTTTGGGGGCGGGGATGCAATATAAAAGGGACGGGGGAGTGAAACGTGAAGACTTGAAACGTGAAAACGTGAAGACACGTGGCCATGTTGTTCCTGGGTGAGGTGCCGATTATCGGAGAAGCAGGATGACGGGTAGGAGGATTTCCCTTCCGGTTGCGCTGGTGCTTTCTTTCTGGGTTGCATCA
>JBGPEF010000622.1:0-3320 GCA_041482675.1 Tepidisphaeraceae bacterium
AGGATCGATGGCACATCCGCCAACTCCGCCGCGGCAAATCGCGCCGCCAACTCTGGCGCACCATCCACCACCCACCTCCTCATCCCCCGCAGCGCGTCACCCATCTCCACCAATGACTCCGAAATCTCCGGCCGCCCTGACAGAACGCCCCTCAACCGGTTCCTCAAATACTTCCCTGATTGATTCGATGAATCCTCGCGCCAATCCTGCCCAATCGCCCGCAAATAGTCCCGAATCGCCTCCCTCCCATGCCCCAAAAGCGGCCGCAGAATTCTCAATTCCCCCTGCCGCGATTCCCGCGCCATTCCGACTAATCCCGCCGCCCCCGAGCCCCGCAGCAGCCGATGCAAAACCGTTTCCGCCTGATCATCCGCGTGGTGCGCCAGTAAGACTCCGTGCAGTCCATGCTCCGCCACAATTTTCCGAAACAGCGCAAAGCGGATCGCCCGAAACAGCGCCGACTTATTCGCCGGGCGCTTTGCAAGCGTCGGCTCAATCTCACTTCGCCTCGCAATCGTCACCGGCAGCTTAAAATGCCTCGCCAGCTCCTCCACAAATTTCGCATCCCCCTCGCTCTCCTCCCCGCGCAATTCGTGATTTAAATGCACCACATGCATCCCCAGATCCGGCCGATACTGCAAAACCAGCCGCAGCAGCGTCACCGAATCCGCCCCGCCCGACACGCCCACGGCATACTGCCCCTCCGCGAGTTCCCCCAGAGAATCTTCAAAAGTTTTCGCCATCATCAATCCGCCGCCGCTATGCTAACGGAGCATGCGCCCCTTCGCCGCATTCACGATGTGCATCCTGGCCGGCTGGCTTCTCGCCGCGCCAACACAGAAATCAAAACAATCCGACGAAACCGTGGACTGGCTCTTCGGCAAAGCCACCACCGCCCCCACATCCCGTCCCTCCACTCATCCCACCAGCGCCCCCATCTCACCTTTTGCGGAAAAATCCAACCTCGAATCCCGCCGCGGGATTCTCCTCCTCAACACCGGCCAAAAAATCTCCGGCCAAATCTGGACCACCCGCGAAAAGCCCCTCCGCCTCTGGGATGAAAAGGACAAGAAGTATCGCGACATCCCCCTCTCTGCCCTTAAATCGCTCGAAGCCATCATCCTCTGGGAGCGCGACGAAAAGGAATGGCACTTCAAGGAAAGCGGCAGCGACATCAAGGAATTCTCCGGCAAAACCTACCCCGCCCGCGAGCTGCAATATCACCTCACCCTGCAAAACGGCCAAACCCTCGCCGGCGGCCTGGTCGCCCCCCTTTACGTGTCCTCCAACGACAAATCCCTCACCTTCATCCTCAACAAACGCCAAAAAGGCGACGTGGGCAAAACTCTCAAAGACCTCGTCTACGTGAAACGCGTCGAGTTCGATAACTGAGCCGTCCATCATCGTGACATTTCTCCTTTCCCCCGCTATACATTCCACCCATGCCTCACCATCGTGTGCCTGGTGCCCTGGTGGTTCTCCCCGCCGCGCTGTTGACGCATGTCTCCCTCGCGCAGCAGCCTCCCAAACTCACCCTCGAGCCTGCGGATACCAGCGTCTACGCCCTCCCCACCCCCGCCACCACCGACGAAGGGGCCAACACCGGCGGCGTCAACGTCGACATGCGCGTCAACTATCTCGGCGATTACCTCTATCGCGGCGTTGACCGCACCACCTTCATCGACACCAGCACCGGCGGCGCCACCGCCAACGAACGCGCCAACTTCCAGTTTGATGGCAAACTGATGTGGAACCTGGGGAAACTGCCCCACCCCTTCATCGGAATCTTCGCCAACGTCCTCGACCAGGACCCCATCTCCACCTTCCAGGAAGTCCGCCCCGTCTTCGGCGCGGAGTGGCGCATCCGGCCGCTGATCCTCTCCGCCGGCCACAATACCTATATCTTCCCCGACCGCAGCGAGCTGAACACCGGCGAAGTCTGGGGCCGAATCGCCCTGGATGATTCGGTTCTCCTCCGCAGCGATGAGCCCTTCCTCACCCCCTACATTTACGCCGCCTACGACTACGACATTTACAACGGCTGGTATTTCCAGGCCGGCGTCTCGCACGAGTTCGTCATCGAGGGCACCGGCATCACCTTCATCGCCGAGGCGGCCGTGGCCGGCACCATCGGCCAACAGGCTTTCGCCGGCCCCGGCCCCAAGCGCGACGATACCGGCCTGCAACACTACGAATTCGGCCTCACCGGCCGCTACAATCTCAACCAATTTCTCAACATCCCCCCGCGCTTCGGCCAGTGGAGCATCAACGGCTACCTCTACTACTCCGACGGCATCAGCAACAAACTCAGCGCCGACACGCAGCTCTGGGGCGGGGCGGGGATTCAGTTTTCTTATTAATTCGTAGCACGGGCATCTTGCCCGTGAATTTGAAATGCCACGGGCAAGATGCCCGTGCTACTTCTTCCCCGCCATCGCCTGCTTCGCCCGCGCCCGCTCCAGCCGATGCTCGCGGTCCCTGGCCGATTTCTCATCGCCCGCCTTGGCGGCCGTCGCCTCCGCATACTCCGCCTTGGCGGCCTCGTAGTTGATCTGGTCCGACGCAATCGCCTCCCCCGTCACAATCGTCAGCCGATTGTCCTTCATTTGCGCCACGCCCCCATCCACGAAAAAGTATTGCGACTTTCCGGCCGGCAGATCGAGCCGCAGGGGCCCAGTCCCCAGCTTGATCAACAGCGGCGCGCGGCCGGTCAGGATGCCAATCAGCCCATCGTGCGCTGGAATAATTGCCTGGGCGATCGACGCGTTAAACGCCTGCTGTTCCGGCGTGACAACCGTGCATTGAAAAGACATTCCATCGGTCCTTGTTGAGGGGGGGAGTGTAGGGAAACCGGTTTGCTTTTGCAATTTGATCGCGTCCGCGCCCGCGGGGCCGCACCCACGGCCGGCCGGCTATTTTTCCGCGATTGGCCATTGAATCTGCCAGTTGTGGTATAATCGATCTGGTTAGAAACCACCGCGCTTCCCAGCGCGGTGATCGTATTTTTGGGAATGCTGTTTTGGAGTGTTTCGACATGCAGATGATCAGCGCAGAAGAGAAGCTCGCCATGGAGCTCAAGCGCGAGGAACTCTACAAGGCCCAGCTCGACGTCCAGGAGCGCATCCGCAAGGCCGCCGCATTGGGCGACCTCTCCGAAAACGCCGAGTACCACTTCGCCAAGGAAGAAAACCGCGCCATCCAGCGCCAACTCGCCGAGCTTGAGGTCAAGCTGAGAACCGTCGCGGTCGTCTCCAACGAAGGCGTTCCCGAAGACATGGTTTTCCTCGGCCACACCGTCAAATTGCTCGACCTCGACGACG
>JBGPEF010000623.1:0-3317 GCA_041482675.1 Tepidisphaeraceae bacterium
ATAGAGGAAGCCGGCGATGATCAGGCTCAAAATACTTAGCGAGATGCCCGCCCAGGCCAGGCCGTGGCCGCGGGGACGGGTGGTGTTGTCGCGGCGGAGTTGGAAGAGCGAGATGATGCCCAGGGCAATACCGGCGACGCCGGGAATAATCAGTGCGCCCAGCTCGATAAAACTGAAAACACCCAGGACGAGGGAGACGATGGCCAGGGGATTGCGCTGCTGGAGCCAGTCGCGATAGGCGACGGCCCGCTGTTCATCGCGCTCGGATGTGCGGCCGAAAAGCGGCATGATCGCGACATGGTAGTCGCGCGATTTGCAATTTGCGATTTGCAATTTGCGATTGAGGGAAAATCAGGTGGCAAAGTCGTAGACCTGAATGCGTTTCCAGTTGGGTTTGTTGGCTTTGATGAAGTCCATGTGGAGGGGGTGTTGCTGGTAGACATCGTGGCCTTTGGAGTCATCGAGGATGACGGTGAGGCCGACGGAATAGGAGTTGTCCACGACGTCGCGCGGGGTCATGGCCGGTGGGCCGGCGAAGAGGTGGCGGACGGTGGGGATTTTGCCCAGAATCTGGCGGCAATCGCGAATGAGCTGCTCGCGGGCGGTGGGAGGGGCATTGTCGTTGAGCCAGAAATAGACGGTGTGGATGAACATAATGAATTTAGTAGCACGAAAAATGCGCCCGTGCCACTGGCGGCTTGTCCGCCAGTGTTGTCGGAGGAGCACTGGCAGCAAGCTGCCAGTGGCACAATAGCGGGATTTGAATATCGTACGCCCCATGATTCGCGTGCTTCATTTGGTGGAGGTGGGGGCCGATTTCCAGACGGAGCGGGGGGCGATGCAGTTGGCGATGGGACTGGGGGAGGGGTTTGAGACGGAGGTGCGGACGATTGGCGCGGGCGGGGATTGGCCGCAGATGATTGCGGCAGCGCGGGGGATGAGGAAAGCTGGCGGATTTGATCTGGTGCACGCATGGGAATCGCGGGCGCTGACGGCGGCGGCGATGGGATGGCGGAGGCCCGTGGTCTATTCGCCGGCGGCCGATTTGCAACGGAGCGGGGCGAAGTGGCTGGCGGCCATCACGCAGTACAGGGATGTTGAAGTGGTGGCGCCCAGCGCGACACTGCGGAAGGCGCTGGTGCGAAGCGGGGTGGCGCTGGAGAAATGCCATCTGATTCGGCCGGGCGTGGATTTTGGGAGGATCAAGCGAAGAAATGCGCAGATCCGGGAGGCACTGGGGCTGGGGAAGGATGATCTGGTTTTGCTGGCGTCGGGGGAATCGACGCGCGGGGCCAGTCATCCATTGGCCGCCTGGACGGTGGCGATTCTGGCGGCGATGGATGAGCGGTGGAAATTGCTTCTGTGGGGACGCGGGCCGCAGGCGGATCACGTCAAGGAATTTGCGCGGCGGGTTTACCGGGGGAAGATGATGTGGGTGGCGGAGGAGCATGGCCGGCGGGTGGAGTACGAGGAGCTGCTGGGGGCGTGCGATATGGTTTTGAACACGGCCAAAGGCGCTGTGGCGACGTTGCCCTTGGCGATCGCGATGGCGGCGGCGATGCCGATTGTTTCCACGGTGACGTATGCGGTGAGCGAGCTGCTGGAGGATCACCACAATGCGCTGCTCGTGCCCCGGGCGAGTGCGCGGAGGCTGGCGCAGCGGGTGATGGAGATGAATGAGGATAGCGGGTTGAAGTGGCGGCTGACGGACATGGGAAGGACGGAGGCTTACGATTATTTTGCGCTGACGAGATTTTTGGAGCAATGGAGAGCGGTGTATCGCCAATGCGCCGCCGGGGAGGCGGTCAAAGTCGTCGAGCGCCCCGGAGCGGGGGCGCGATTTCACGGAAGAGTTTAGTCAGGATCGAGCTTGAGTCCGGGGCGGAAATGGCCGGTGATCTGGCCGATTTTCTGGAAGCCAAATTTCCGGTAGAGGTCGATGGCGGCGCTGTTGGAGGGGAGGACCGAAAGCAGCACGTGCTTGAAGAGGGAGCGGGCGGAGATCTCCAGCACGCGCGAGAGCATCCGCGAGCCGATCCCCTGGCGGCGGTGGGATTTGGCGACGTAAACATCATCAATCCGGCCGATTTCGCCGACCGCGAGCACGCCGATGTACGCGACCGGCTGGCCATCTTTCAGAGCCAATAACGCATCCCAGTGGGGATCATCCAGGTGCAGCATTTTGGCATTGGCGAGCTGCGCTGTTTTCCAGCGGGTGGCGGATTCCTCCAGGAGCTGGCGGGTGTGACGAAAGCTGGCGCGGGCGGGGATGATTTTCAGGCCGGGGATGTCGGGCAAGGGTTGGGGGCGGGCCTGCTGGAGGACCATGATGTCATTGGTGTAGGGGCGATGGCCGCGAGAGAGGAGGAGATCGATGAGGGGCTGGGTGCGCGGCGGCGGCGCGGAGGGGTTGAAGGTCCAGTAGGCGCATGTGGTTTTTTTCGAGGTGTAGTGGGATTCGACTTGATTGAAGGCATCTTCCGCGGCCAGATCGTCAGGAAGCGCGACATCACGAATGTTGTTGGCGTCGGAGACGTCGGCAAGATCGGCGTTGGTGTAGGCGGTGCCAACATCCAAAGCCTCGGCCGTTGCGATGTGGTCGGCCCGGAGGTTTTCGGTTTTGTGAAAGAGGCGGATGAGATCGGAGTGAGAGGGGTCGTGGCGGGCATTGAGAATAGGAAGCGACATTGATTCAATTTTAGCACGAAGCCCCGGATGTACATCCGGGGTTCTGGAGACGGTTGCCCGAAATTGGGCGAGTGGGTAGCGTTGCGGTTGATGAAGTTGTCGATCTCAACGCTGGTGTGCCCGACCTGGAGCTGGCCGCAGATTGTGGGGGCGGCATCAGCGCACGGGATGCAGGGGATCGACCCGCGCGGGCTGGGACCGGAGATTGATGTTACCAGACTCCCGACGTTCGACGCCGAGCTGGATGAGTCGATGAAATTGCTGCACGGGCACGGGCTGGAGATGCCGTGTCTGAATACATCCATCGCCCTCGTGACGGCCGCGCCGGAGCGTTGGGAAATGATGCTCAACGAGTGCCATCGCTATGCGCGGCTGGCGGAACGGTCGGGGGCGAAGTATCTGCGAATATTTGGTGGATCGGTGCCCAAGGGAATGAGCCGCGGCGAAGGTGTGGTGATGGCCAGGCGGCATTTGCGGCAGCTTTCCAAGATGTGCCTCCCCCACCGCTGCCTGGTGCTGGTGGAGACGCACGATGAGTGGGCCATCGGGGCCGATGCGATGGAGCTGCTGGAGGATTTTTCGCCGCAGGAAGCAGGGGTTTTGTGGGATGTCGAGCACCCGATTCGCAA
>JBGPEF010000624.1:0-3307 GCA_041482675.1 Tepidisphaeraceae bacterium
ATCCGTGTCTCCGTCCCGCCCCCATACAACCGGCTGGTGATCTCCCGATCCGCCGGCGAGTTCTCCTGCAAATTGGTATCCAGCAGATACAGCGGAATTCGCCCCACCTTCACCCGCCACACCTTGCAAAACACCGCATTCTCCGGCATGTCCACCCGGATGTGTACCTCGCTCCCATCCGTGTACCGCATCGGCTCCACCGGCAGATTGTAAAAATCCAGCTCCGGATAAGCCTCCTGCTGCCACCCATCCGCCGAAAGGTACTGCTGAAAATATCCATTGCGATACAACAGCCCCACCCCCACCAGCGGCAGCGCAATCTCGCTCGCGCTCTTTAAGTGATCCCCCGCCAGAATTCCCAACCCACCCGAGTAAATCGGCAGCGACTCATGAATCCCAAACTCCGCCGAGAAATACGCCACCAGCAGCTTGGATTTTTCCGGGTGCGTCTTCCCAAACCATCCCGTCTCCGCCATGTGCGCTTTGAACGCATCATGCACCCGCTTCATGTGCGCCAGATACCCATCATCCTGCGCCGCCGCGATCAGCTTCGACTGCTCGATGCTCCCCAGCAGCTTCACCGGGTTGTGTTGCACCGCATCCCAGAGCTTCCGGTCCAGCCGCCGAAATAATTCCACCCCATCCGGCTGCCACACCCACCACAAATTCCGCGCCAGCTCCATCAACGGCTCCAGCGGCTCCGGCACATCCGGAAAAACCTGAAACGTTCTGATATTCGGCGTATTTAAGCTTTCCATGGCCTTTGTTCTCTTTATGGTCTGATTTCTGGCTCTTCATGTAGGGTGGGGCTTGCCCCACCAACTCTCGGTGGGGCAAGCCCCGCCTACATCGTATCTTCGTCCATTCCCCCCACTTCCGTCAAAGTTCCCTTTACAGCTTGAACTCAAACCGCTTCACATAAAACAGCGAATCCGTCGCCCGCGGCCCCATAAAATGCAGGCTGAAGGGGTACTTCACCTTGGATTTGGCGAAGAACTCGAAAATCCGCTCCCCGTGTTTAAACTGCCTTTCCAGATTCTCATTCACCTGATCTTCCAGCTCCCCCGGGATCAGCCGCTGCCGGTCATAGTCCCAGTTCGGATCGATCCGCACCAGCAATTGCCCCTCCTCCCAGTCGATCGGATACCCGTGAATATATCCCTCCCCCGTCCGCGGGGTGTAGAACCAATAGCAGATGAACCGGTCCTTCCACACCGTTGACGTCGCATTATCCGCCCCCGTGATCAACCGCGCATGCGACGTGCGAATCGCCTGCCCCGACAGTGCCTTGCACACCCAGATCTTCTTCTCCCGCGTGTCATACAGGCCAACGTGGGGATACTTCCCATTAAATGAGTCGGTGCAGAGCCTGGTGCTGACGCGTGGACCAGCCGGCTGCTCCTGGCGCTTCCCAAAACCAAACATTCACGCCCACCTTCAGTACCAACTGGTTCCCGCCATAACATATTCGACCAGCGTTAAAACGCCAGCACCATAGCATCCCGCGCTCCAGTATCTAAAGGAAGGGGAAGGAGGAGGGTGCCGGGAGGAGGAGGGGGAAACCATCGGTTTCCCTCTCTTCCTCCTGGCGTCCGCGGCATTTTTTACCACAATTAACGCCCCCCATTCGCAACGGTATCCGAGTTAGGAAAGGAAGTTACTAATGTTCAAGCACCTGTTGATAATCCTCACCGCACTCCTGGCTCAGACAGCATATGCCGCCGATTGGCCCCAATACCGCGGCTCCAATCACGACGGCCTCTCCCCCGAAACCAACATCACTAAAAACTGGCCCGCCAACGGCCCCAAAGTCCTCTGGAAAATCCCCGTCGGCGAGTCCTTCGGCTCCATCGCCGTCGTCGGCAAACGCGCCTTCCTCATGGTCGAGCGCAACGGCAACGAACTCTGCATCTGCCTCGACGCCGACACCGGCAAGGAAATCTGGCAACGCACCCTCGACAAAACCATCTTCGAAAACGAGGGCGGCAACGGCCCCCGCACCACACCCGCCATCGACGGCGAGCGCGTCTATGTCCTGGGCACCTATCTCAAGCTCGCCTGCCTCAGCCCCTCCGATGGCCAGGTCCTCTGGTCCCACGATCTGATGAAGGAATTCAACGGCCAGATTTCCAACTCGATCAAAAAATGGGGCAACGCCGCCTCCCCCGTCGTCGATGGCAACGCCGTCTTCGTCGCCCGCGGCGGCCCGGGCGAATCACTCCTCGCCTTCAACAAACTCACCGGCGCTCTCCTCTGGAAAGGCGAGAACGAAAAAATCACCCACGCCTCGCCCGTTCCCGCCACCATCTTCGGCGTTCGCCAGATCATTTTCTTCCTCGAATCCGGCCTGCTCTCCGCCGCCGCCGACACCGGCCAGGTCCTCTGGAAATATCCCTTCAAGTTCAGCGTCTCCACCGCCGCATCGCCCGTCGTCGCCGACGATATCGTCTTTTGCTCCGCCGGCTATGGCGTCGGCGCTGGCGCTGTCCGCATTGCTAAAAGTGGCGACCAATTCTCGGCCACCGAAATCTATCGCATCCCCGGCGACGAAATCCTCGCCAGCCACTGGTCCACCCCCATCTTTTACAATGGCCACCTCTATGGCCTCTTCGGCTTCAAAAAAACCGGCTACTTTGCCAAGTGCATCGACATCAAATCCGGCAAGGAGCTGTGGAAAGGCGAAGAATTCGGCTCCGGCGGCTGCATCATCGTCGATGGAATGCTCCTCATCCAGGGCTCCCAGGGCCAACTCGTTTTGGCCGAAGCCAAACCCGACGCCTACAAAGAACTCGCCCGCGCCCAACCCCTGGTCGGCAAAAGTTGGACCATGGCCACCCTCTCCAACGGCCGAATCTACGCCCGCAGCACCACCCACGCCATCTGCCTCGACGTCTCCGGCAAATAATCTCTCTTCACTTTGTTAACAATGATTGGCAAGGGTGCCATGCCCACGTACTCGTGGGCATGCCCATTGGTTGTTGACCATACGCGCCGTTTATTTCCCCTCATCGCGCTCAAAAAACATCAAATGCTGCCACGGCAACCCATCAAACTGCTCCACCACCTGAAATCCATTCGCCCCCATCTCCCTCAAAATCTGCTCCTTGCTCATCCGATGCAGCACCTTGATCGGCACCGAATCATCCTCCAGCCGAAACTCCACCAGCGCCAATCTCCCGTGCGGCTTCAAACTCTTCCTCACCCCCGCCAGCACCTCCACCGGATTCGACAGCTCATGGTAAGTATCCACCATCAACACCAAATCCAGTTTCCCCTCCGGCAATTTCGGATCCACCGTCGTCCCCAG
>JBGPEF010000625.1:0-3307 GCA_041482675.1 Tepidisphaeraceae bacterium
ACTTACGCCGGCAACCGCTACTATTTCGACCTCAAGCTCGAGATCGACGACCTGCAAAAACTGGCCGCCAGCGACATGCACTGGAAAGCCGCCAGCATCGAGCGCGTCGATGCCCCCGACGGCATCTTCCTCGACGGCGACAAAAAAATGCTCCAGCCCTACGACCTCCGCGTCGCCTTCAGCCAAACCGGCCCCATCTACACCATCGACTTCGCCGGCCAATTCCTCCTCTTCCAATCCAAAGACGAAGCCGCCCCCCCCAAAACCACCTTCGTCCGCGGCACACTCCTCGCCGAGCTGGAAACCAAATCCAAAAAACGCGAACCGGCCACGCGAGCAACGAAGTAGGGTGGGCACTGCCCACCGTCTTCCCTCTCCCGGTACTCCACTTTCTCCCCTCGCCCCGGTACTCCGGGGAGAGGGTCAGGGCGAGGGGTTTTCGTCATTCGTCATTCGACATTCCTTCGTCATTCGTCATTGGTCATTCGTCATTTCCGCCCCCGCAATCTCCACATTGCTAATTCCCCCCTCTCCCCTTCCAATGTCCCCATGTCCTCCATGCCCGCCATCGCCATTGTCGGCCGCCCCAACGTCGGCAAGAGCTCCCTCCTCAACGCCCTCGTCGGTAAACGCATCTCCATCGTCCAGGACATGCCCGGTGTCACCCGCGACCGCATCTCCGCGCCTCTGCACATCGACGGCCGATTCATCGAGCTGGTCGATACCGGCGGCTACGGCTTTATCGATGCCGATCTCACCGAGCACATCAAGCACCAGATCGAGCTGGCCATGTCCCGCGCCAAGGCGGTCCTGTTCCTCGTCGATGTCCACGACGGCCTCACCACCGCCGATCAGGAAATCGCCGCCATGCTCCGCCAGAAAAATATCCGCACCATCCTCGTCGCCAACAAGACCGATGGCCCGACCTGGGATGCCTCCCTCGCCGAATTCGCGCGCCTCGGCCTGGGCACCCCCATCGGTGTTTCCGCCACCAATGTCCGCAACCTCGATCAGGTTCGCGACGCCATCGCCAAAACCATCGACCTCTCCAAGGCCCCCCAGAAAATCACCGCCCCCGAGATGCTCGTCGCCATTGTCGGCAAGCGCAACGCCGGCAAGAGCACACTGGTCAACTCCATCGCCCAGCTTTACGAGGGCGAGGGCGACCGCGTCATCGTCTCCGAAATCCCCGGCACCACCCGCGACAGCGTCGATGTCCGCTTCGAGAAAGATGGCCGCTCCCTCGTGGTCATCGACACCGCCGGCGTCCGCAAAAAGCGCCACATGGTCACCAACGACATCGAGTTCTACAGCTTCCACCGCGCCCAGCGCTCCGTCCGCCGCGCCGATGTGGTAATGCTCCTCATCGACGCCACCGAGCCCATCAGCGAGCCCGACAAAAAGCTGGCCCAATACGTCGCCGAGGAATTCAAGCCCGTTCTCCTGGTCATCAACAAATGGGACCTGGCCAAGAAAACCCTGCTGGAAAAAAAGAAGAAGCGCGACGAGGACATCGACGAGAGCCTGACCATGCAGAAATACCGCGAGTACATCGACGCCGAGCTCCCCTTCCTCACCTACGCCCCCATCGCCTTCATCACCGCCAAGGATGGCAGAAACGTCCAGGCCGCCCTCGATCAAACCCAGCACCTCTTCAAGCAATCCCGCCTGCGCATGACCACCGGCCGCCTCAACCAGGCCATCCGCTCCATCTTGCAGGAGCGCCAGCCCAGCACCCCCTCCGGCCGCAAAGCCAAGGTCTTCTACGCCACCCAGATCGACACCGCCCCGCCCACCATCGTCCTGGTCGTCAACAATCCCAACTTCATCGAAGACTCCTACCAGCGCCACATCATCAACCGCCTCCGCGATCTCCTCCCCTATCCCGAAGTCCCCATTCGCCTCCTCATCCGCCCCCGCGGCCAGCGCACCCAGGAACCCGGCCTCGACGAGCTCGACGAAAAAGACGCCAACGAGGCCGGCGCCGCCAAACGCACCCGATCCCCCCGCACTTCCTCCAAAGCCACCCAACCCCGCCGCACCACCTCCAAGCCCACCCCACCCAAGAGCCGCACCCGCAAGCGCTGAAACTCATCGAGCCCCCCGCGCCACTTGCAGCTCATGTAGGGTGTGCTTCAGCACACCTCCACTCTCCCGTGCCACTGGCAGCTCGCTGCCCGTGTCCTTCATGCCACCGCCCGCCGAGTTATCGGCCCTCAACCCCACACCCCCGTTTATGCCGATAAACACCAGTGACATCGCGCGCGGGCTATGGGTTCCCAATTCCGGCTTTGGCGGGCGGTGCATTTGTATTGGAGAGTGAGGTTGGATAAGCCAAGGGTGAACCTATGAAAATGAACGAACTCGTCAACGGTCTCAAAACCAATCAACGTCTCGTCGCCTTCTGGTCGGTCGCGATCGTCCTGGTCATCGCCGCCTGGATGGTCATGGCCAGAAAGTCCCCCGCTCCCGCCATCGCCGACGAACCCGCCCCCGTCGTCGCTCCCCCGGCCATCGCGCCCGTCGTCATCACCCCCGCTCCGGCGTCGGTCAAGCCATCCCTCTCCATAACCAGGTCCAATAACCCCGGCAAACCCGATGAATATCAGTTGATCTCCAAGTTCGTCAACCTTCAGGGCGATCAGCTCGCCAAATTCGAGCGAGCCTGCGCTGAGCGCGAGGTCGTCCTCGCCTACTGGAGCAAGGGTCCCGGCAAAAAAGTTGAGCAGGCCGTCGCCGCGATGAAAGTCGCCAAAGATGCCAAGGATGAAAAAACCATCGCCACCCTCAAGCCCACCCACGACCTGCTCGTGCTCATGGAGAACGACCTGCGCACCACGCTCCGCACCAACATCGTGGTCGAGCTCACCCTCGAGCAGCAGCGCCGCTGGGCCGGTTACGTGATCAACGTCACGCTGCTCAATCGCCTTACCCGCATCGAGCTGAGCGACCGTCAGAAGGAATTCATCCGCCGCCTCGCCGACGACGCCGCCGACCGCAACCTCAAGCAGGACCTGGTCGAGAAAGACCCCTTCTTCAGCACCTTCAAAAGCCCCGAGATCATCGATCCCCTTTTCAAACAAATCCGCGACAAGATCCTGACCATCGAACAGCGCGTCCGCATCCCCGACCCCAGCAAACCCAACGGCGTCCTCTACAAATCCGGCAACGCACTGGCAAACTAGTGCTCCATCGCACCTAAAGTTTCGGGTATAGCCGGCGGAGTTTGATCCGGGCGTCGGCGGTCTTGAACTGCCAGTCGATTTTCGTTTTCGCTTTGTTCCGCGTTCTCTCCCAGGCGCCGGCC
>JBGPEF010000626.1:0-3298 GCA_041482675.1 Tepidisphaeraceae bacterium
CGTGCTGTGGCGCGTCGCCGGCGGCGAGCGGCGCGGCGGCCGCATCGTCGAGGTGGAGGCCTACGTCGGCCCAGAGGACCTCGCCTGCCACGCCGCCCGCGGCCGCACCGCCCGCACCGAGGTGATGTTCGGCCCGCCCGGCCACGCCTACGTCTACCTGATCTACGGCATCCACCACTGCTTCTCTCTTCGCCCTTCAACCCTCGCTTCTTGCCTCCGTACGTCTGTGCCTGCATTCACTCCACATTCTTCAACATCTCCCCCCCCGCCACGTGCCTCCTCTCCACCGGCACCGCATCCTCAGCGCCGGTGCCGCGAGCGAGCCTTGGCAACGATCTCCGCGATCTCTTCTTCAGTAGCACCCTTCAGCGCTGTACGGAAGGGTGCGGCCAATTCGTGCAGCGAGGTGCTCTGTGCCTTCTGGTCCAAAGCCAGGTCGTCCGCAATCAACTGCTTCACGTAATCGCCTGCGGAAATCCCCATGCGCTGCGCTTTTCGCTTCAGCGCCGAGGCCTGCCGCTTGGGCAAGTCGCTGATTCGCAGTTGAGTCGCAGTCGATGCCATCGGAATCTCCCATTACTTCAGCAACATTCTAGCCCTCCTCCACCCCCTGTGGAATGTAGCGTCTTCCATCTGCCTACTGCACATTCTTCAACAACTCCACCCCCGCCACGTGCCTCCTCTCCACCGGCACCGCATCTTCCTCCACCAGTCTCCCCACCACGCGCCTCACCTCCGCCACGCTCATATGCCGGCCCGGGCAATCCGTCGCCTTCGTCTCGCTGTGTCCCACCACCGCCACTGCCGGAATCCGATACGTCTTCATCAAATACCCCACCAGCCGCGCCACACTCTCCATCTGCGCCCGCGTCGGCCGCTCAATATCAAAATTCCCCACCAGGCAGATCCCGATCCCATAATTGTTGTATCTCTGATCCGCCGTCTTCGCATGCGCCCCCCACTTCTGCTTGCCCCATCTCGGCCCCACCTCGATCTGCCCATCCCCGCTCCCCGTCCCATTGCCGATCACAAAGTGATACCCCAATTCATCCCACCCCTTCGCCTTGTGCATCCGATCAAACGACGCCGCGTTCCCGGCCGGCGTCGCGCTGTGATGAATCACAATATATTGCCACCGATTCGCCGGCACACCGATCAGCCATTCCTGCGGCACCCCCCCCACCGACCCCTTCGGCCGCTGCGCGGTCATCATCGGCGCAATCGGCCGCGTCGCCGGCGCCCGGACCACCGGCGCAGGAGCATTCACCACCGGCCCATCTAAATTCGGCGCTGGCAACCGCTCAACCACGCTCGATTTGCTCTGTTGACATCCCCCCATCAGAATCAGCGCAACCAACCCCACCCACACCGCCATAAGTGCCTTAGCCATCCCTGGCTCCTTATTCTCAATTCTCCAGCCCTTGGGCCGCCGCGAATTCCATTTCGCCTGCCCACTTCCCGCTGTTGTATCCCATGAAATCCCCCATTTCCAGTGCCTGCACCACTTTACATCAACAAATTCGCCCAGCGAATTACACACCTTGCCCCCTCGCCCGCCACACCTAAAATGCCCTGTCCGGGCAACCCCATTTAAACCCCCCGGCCACTCAAGGATGAGACCATAAAAATGCTGTTAGACCCCGCGCATCTTCAACTGACCGACTTCATGGACCTCCCCACCCTCCAGGAGATCCAGGACTCCTTCGCCGCCATCGCCAACGTCAAGGCCCGCATCACCGACGCCGACGGCAACCTCCTCACCCAACCCACGCCCACCAAAGAGTTTCTGCGCCGCCAACGCGCCATCGAAGAAGCCGAAGACGACCGCGACCCCCCCTCCTCCGACTCCCCCCCCGACGGCCAACCCCCCACCTCCATCGCCTCCCCCCAGCGCGACGGAAGAGAGTACGTCGCCCCCATCATGGTCAACAACCAGCGCCTGGGCACCATCCGCATGTCCGCCCTGCGCGGCGGCCTCGACATCGACGAAAACCGGCTCAATATCTTCGCCTCCCGGCTCCAGATTGACCCCAAACAGCTCAAATCCTCGGTCACCAACCTCCTCCGCAACCGCAACAACCGCTCGGCCGCCATCCAGTTCCTCTTCCTCCTGGCCAACGCCATCGCCCGGCTCTGCTTTCAGGAATACCAGCTCCGCCGCCGGATTGATGAGCTAACGGCCGTCTACAACGTCGCCATGATGCTCTCCGAGGCCCGCGACCTCCAAAGCGTCCTCCAGCGCACCGTCGCCGTCGTCTGCGAAGTGATGAACGTCCGCTCCAGCTCCATCCGCCTCATCGATCCCCAGAAGGATGAACTGGTCATCAAAGCCGTCCACAACCTCTCCCTCCAATACATCGCCAAAGGCCCCGTCCGCCTCAGCAAGGCCGAAATCGACCACGAAGCCCTCAGCCCCAAAGGCTTCTCCTATGTCAAAAACATGGCCGACGACCCCCGCGTCCAATACCCCGACGAATCCAGGCGCGAAGGCATCTTTTCAATGCTTTCAGTGGGAATGCGATACAAGGGCCGCGCCATCGGCGTCCTCCGCGTCTACACCAGCGAGGAAAAACACTTCAGCCAGCTCGAAATCGATCTCCTCCGCGCCATCGCCGCCCAGGCCGCCGCCGCCATCGAGAATACGCGCCTCCTGGCCGAATCCCTCGAAGCCGAGGCCCTGGAAAAACAAGTCGCCATGGCCGTCGATGTCCAGCAGCGCATGGTCCCCCAAAAACCCCCGCAAATCCCCGGCCTCGACCTCGCCTCCGCCTACGTCCCCTGCTACGCCCTCGGCGGCGACCTCTTCGACTTCATCCAGTTCCCCAACCAAAATCTCGGCCTGGTCACCGCCGACGTCTCCGGCAAAGGCGTCCCCGCCTCCCTCATCATGGCCTCCGTCCGCGCCTCCATCCGCGCCTACGTTGACAACCTCTTCTACCTCTACGAGGTGATGAAGCGCGTCAACCAAATGCTCTGCCGCGACACCAAACCCGGCGAATTCGTCACCCTCTTCTACGGCGTCATCGACATCCACAACCAGCGCCTCACCTACTGCAACGCCGGCCACCCCGCCCCGCTTTTACTCCGCGACGGCAAGGTCATCGAGCTCCAGAGCAACAACATGGTCCTGGGCATCGATCCCAACGAACCCTACGAACAGCTCGTCGAACCCCTCAAATCCAACGACCTCCTACTCCTCTACACCGACGGCCTCACCGACACCATGAACTTCCACAACGAACCCTACGGCAAACAACGCCTCCTCGAATCCTTCTCCCACGGCGGCGAAACCGCCGAA
>JBGPEF010000627.1:0-3260 GCA_041482675.1 Tepidisphaeraceae bacterium
TGGGCGATGGGGACATGATCGTTCACACGGCGTCGGCGGCAGCGCGGCAGGCGATGCTGGATTCGATCGTGACGAAGATCAAGTCGTCGCGGGACTTCTCGCCGCGCTGGGGCGGGCCGGGAATCACCAGTGCGCTGGCGGCGGGTAATCCGCTGGTGACGCTGGCGGCGATTGGGAATGCCGATGCCGTTGGCAATCCGGTTCGGACCACATTTGATGGAGTGTCGGTGAATTCGAACGCGGTGCTGGTGAAGAATACGTACTACGGCGACCGGGATCTGGATGGGGATGTGGATGCGGATGATTACGCGGGGATTGACGCGGGATTTGCGCAGAATTTGACGGGTTTTTACAACGGCGACTTTAACTACAGCGGCGGGAAGCCGAATTCGGATGATTACTTCCTGATTGACAGGACGTTCACCGGGCAGGGAGCGCCGCTGGGTGCGCCGGAGGCGGTTGCGCCGGCGACGGTGACGGTCCAGGCGGCTGCGGTGCCGGTTGCGCCGTTGAGTGAGACGATTACGAAGACCTCGGCGGCGGTTGCGCCAGCGGGGACGTTTTCGGTGATGCCGGTGGGCACGGTCGATACGACGACGGCGGCGAGCGTACAGAAGAAGTCGAAAAAACGGGCGGCTCGGACCTTTGATTTCTGAATCCCTGAGGGGGGATGCGAATAGACCGCGGAGACGCAGAGGCGCAGAGGGAATGCGCTTTTGGGGCTCGTCGGGTAGACTTCCTGTAATTCAACTGGGCATCCATTTCGGAGGGAACTCTTATGAGCATTTTCCGAAGGGTAGTCGTGCCGTCGGTCATTCTGTTGTGGGTTGTGAATCTCGCCGGCGCGGCCGGGAAGACCGAGAATGTGATCATGATCACCATCGATGGGATGCGGTGGCAGGATGTTTTCACCGGGGCGGATCCAGCGCTGCTGAATAATTACTATGGGGGCGTGAAGGATCTGGAGATGACGCGGGGGCGGTTCTGGCGGGAAACGGCGGCGGCGCGGCGGGAGGCGATGATGCCGTTTTTGTGGGAGGTGATCGCGAAGCAGGGGCAGATTTTCGGCGATCCGGAGCACAAGTGCGATGCGATGCTGACCAATGGGAAGAAGATTTCGTATCCGGGATACAGCGAGATGTTCTGCGGGTTTGCGGATCCGAAGATTGAGACCAACGATCGGATTCCCAATCCAAATGTGAATGTGCTGGAGTGGTTGAATCAGAAGCCGTCGTTCAAGGGAAGGATCGCGGCGTATGGGACGTGGGACCGGCTGCCGTTTATTTTGAATACCGCGCGGAACGGGCTGCCCTGCCTGGCGGGGTGGAAGCCGATTGAGGAGGAGCAACTGAGCGAGGGGGAGCGGGAGATCAACGATGTGGTGCGGGACATGACGCGGCTTTGGCATGACAATGCGTTTGATGTGATCAGCGGGCACGCGTCGATCGAGTACATCAAGAAACACCGGCCGCGGGTTTTTTATCTGATGTTTGGGGAGACCGATGAGTGGGCGCATTTTCGCAGGTATGACCGGTATCTGGAATCGGCGCAGAAGAATGATGAGTTCATTCAGCGCACCTGGGAGATGGCTCAAGCGATGCCGCAATATGCAGGGAAGACGTCGCTGGTGATTACGACGGATCATGGGCGGGGATCAACGGTTTTGGATTGGATCGATCACAATAAGAAGACGGTTGGGGCGGAGCGGATCTGGATGGCGGTGCTGGGGCCGGATACGCCGGGGTTGGGGGTGCGGAGCGAGGTGGCGGTGACGCAGAGCCAGATCGCGGCGACGGTGGCAGCGCTGCTGGGGGAGGATTTTTGCGCGACGTCGGAGAGGGTGGCCAAGCCGTTGCCGGGGGTCATGAAGTGAACGCGCGGAGATTCACCGCGGAGACGCAGAGGCGCAGAGATTTATTTCCACTAACGATACCGATCAATAGATAAACCGGTCGGACCAATGCTTCTTTTTCGCTTTGTGGGCTTTAGGGGAACTCTCCGTATTGATTGAGCTGGCCGCGTGCTTCGCGGGTTTTTTCGTCGCCTTCTTTGTGGGCGCGGGCAAGGCGATGGTGGAGGAGGCGGCGAAGGCGGGGGTGGGTTGGGGCGTGGTGGCGGAGGAGAGGGCGGCGCCCTGGCTGTAGAAGGCGCGGTCGATCTGGAAATAGTCGTCGGAGTTGGGTTGGCCGCCGGTGAAGTTGAAGTCGCCGTTGCGGTAGCCGGTGAGGTGGGCGGCGAAACCGGCGTCGATGCGGGCATAGTCGTCGGCGTCGATGTCGCCGTCGAAATCGGTGTCGCCGGTGTAGGTGTATTTAATCAGGACGGTGTTGGCGTCGACGGTCTGGCCGTCGAGGGTGCCGCGGATGACGATTCCGCCGCCGGCATCGTTGACGATGATGCCGAGGGTGGTGTTGCGGAGCGTATTGGCGGCCGCGGCGGAGCTGGAGATGCCGTTGCCGTTCCATGCGCCGCCAGCGCGGCCGGTGGTGATGAGGCTGGTGAGGGCGGCGAGGTCGGCGGTTTTGGCGCCGGCGGTGCTTTGGAAGATGAGGTCGTTGTTGGCCAGATTGAGGCCGGCGGTTGCGGAGATGCTCAGGCCGCTGGTCTTGAGGAAGCGGTTGCCGTCGGCCAGAAGATTGACGCGGGCGGTGCCGGTGATGGAGAGCGAGTTGTAGGTCTGGCTGCCGGCGAGATTCACGATGGCGGCGTTGTTGGCGGTGACGGCGAGGGTGCCGGTGGTGGAGGCGGTGAGGGTGGCGTTGCCGTTGATGACAAGCGTGTTGGCGCCGCTGCCGGTGGTGAAGTTGAGGGCGCCCAGGCCGGGGGCGGATGCGCCGGTGGTGTCGATGGTGATGGAATCATTGCCGGAGCCGCCGCCGACGGCGTCGTTGGTGGCGGTGTCGATGATCACGGTGGCGATGTTGAAGAAGTTGAGGGCTTCCATGGCGACGCCGCCGCTGGTTCCGCTGACGCGGGTCTGGCCGGCGACGGGCGAGGCGATGGTCAAGCTATCGACGCTGTTGGGGGTGATGAGGGAGAAGCTGCCGAAGCCGCTGGTGGTGACGGGCTCGAGGCCGGTGAAGTTGATGGATTTGCCGGCGACAGTGACAGCGCCTTCGCCGGTGACTGTGCCGCTCGGTGTGTAGGAGCCGCTGGTGGCGGGTGTGCCGATGAGGACGAGCGAATCGCCCGGCGTGCCGGATTGGGCACCGCCGTCGTAGCTGATGCCGCTGGTGGGGATGGGATTGCCGTTCACGAAA
>JBGPEF010000628.1:0-3259 GCA_041482675.1 Tepidisphaeraceae bacterium
ACATCGTCCACCTGCGCCAGGACGGTCACTGTCTGCCCGGCTTTCCCCGGAATGGGATGCGAGCCTGTGGCGTCGTTGACCTCGGTCACGACGATATCGTGCCCCTCGGCATCCTTTTTCTTCACCTCTTTGGTGTGGTCAAAGAGCTTATCGAGGGCGCCCGCGAGTTTACGCTCGGTGGGAATCGGATCTGGCGGAGGGTCCGCAAGCGGTTGCAAGTCTGATTTCTTGAGCCATCCATCGGCCCCCAAAACTCTGACACTGCAATATACAGGCCCCTTCCCCTTGGCCTTCTCGGAGCGGTCCCGAGAGAGCACCCGCAGCGAGGAATTCACCGGAAGCTTCAGTATTTTGTCCGCTTCTATTGGAATTGCTTCCTTCGTATGGCCTATCGCAGTCGGATCAAACCTGACCGCCATGGTCCCCCAGCGATCGCGGTTCGGATTAGTCGTGAAGGCCCGGTCGCCGGTAAAAATCTCCATGTGTGTAAGGCCTGTGGCATCAAGATACGTGCCCCCATAGCCGACAATGTCCCCCCGCTTGATCGGAATCGGCGTGGTCAGCAACGGCACAACTGTGTTGAACTGAATGGGCTTGGGCAATTCCGCGCGCTTCACGGTGTCACTGGTGTTGGCGTAGGCAAAGCCTCCATCGGAGAGCTCGTAATACCCGACTTTGGTGGGCGCCAGCACGTAACCCGAGCCGGCGGCCTGGGATTTGAACTTCACCTCGTCCTTGAACTTGACCACCGTCCCCTGCTGGAGCACCGTCAAAACCTGGGCCGTGGCGCTGGCGCTTTTGCGGATATTGGTGCCGTTGTATTTGCCATCCCACGGCCGGGTCAGTCCGTGAACGTGCTTTTCGAAGTCGAGTAAATTCCGCGATGAATGCATTCCAACCCGGTAATGAATGCTGGCATTTTTTGGCGGCTGAACCAGCTTTTTGCCCAATGCGTCCACTTCTCCCTTTTGAAGCAATTTGTAGACCTGGTCGGCCGCGGGAGTCACCGCTGCGCCATCCGCCACCGCTACATGTGCGTCAACAAAACAATATCCACTGATCACCTGTTCGGCCTGCCCCTGTTTTGCTTCGGCTTTGTAGGTCGCCGGCCGCCATCCCGTGGTCCTGGACCAGTGGCCGGCCGGGATCAAAGCGTCGTCCACCATCTCAAAGATGCTGTACAACGCCGACCCCGCCTTCTCATCCCAACCATCGAGCTGCCCGACGGAGTTTCGATCCCCCTCGGCCAGAATCTCGTTGTCCCAGAGGACCGTCATCGCGTTCTCGCCCCACAGGTACAGCTTCCCGCTGTCCGCGCTGGTCTTGTCAAGATGGGTTATGTCATACCCCTCCCGCAGAAAGGCATAGCCCTCGAGCGGCCCGGCATCCTTGGGATCGGGGTATTCGATCTTCTCATACTTGATCGTGGCGATGGTCGTGCCTGCGGTAGGTCGTTGTGCGGTCACCAGGTATTCCTGGTTTGGGCCGATGAAGCCCGCCGATGCTGCGGATTCTTCCACCAGATCGATCTGTTCCGCGGCGGCCGTCTTCTTCACCGCCGCCTTGGTTGTGGCATCCACCATCCCAAAGCCGATGAGCGCATTTTCATACGATTCCACCTGCTGATATTTAAGGGGCTTATTGGCGGGGGTCTGTGTCCAGTGCGTGGCGGGAAATTTATCCTCCGTCACCATGAAGTAACGTTCGGCTCGCACTGAACCGCCGGTGTTTGTGCCATCGAGGTCCAGCAGCGGAATTTCCGCGTCGGCCTTGCGGTACTTTCCGGCAATTACTTTTGAATGCGCCAGATCGGCCGTGGTCACAAATCCCTGGCGCAGGGCACCAGCTTTGAAATGAACCATCTGCTGATACCGCATCTTTTTCGAGAAGTGACCATCGGGCGCATCATGAATGGTGAAAAATCCCTTCTTGGGAATCACCCGCCCGGTGTCTTTTCGCGTCTCGTTGAAGATCTTCGCATCATCAACCTCCAGGATCCGCGCCCTGGTCCTTGACAATCCTGTCAGAATGCTTGTGGCCTTGCCCGCGTCGATCAGCACATACCCTTTCAGCTTGTTCCTGTAGTACTTGATCTTGCGATAGCGGTGCTTGTTGCACATGTCGTCATTGGGATGCACCGTGAAGTGGCTGCCATATGGAATGACGCCCAGGCTCTGCTCCACCCCCGCATCGACGATGGGCATTCCCCCTCCATCCGCATCCGTGGCGACCATCCAATGGGTCACCTTAAAGATGAAGGGCGGCTGAGTGGTGTCCGACTCCTCCTTGGTCTCGTCCTCGGTCATGGGCTTCAGATGCATGTAGAGCGAATAAAATGGAATTTCCGTTCCCATCGGGGTAACAAACTTGTGGCGGATGAGCACAAAGCCGTTGCTAAAGAAATATTTTGGCGCCTCGCCTGTCGGCGGTGGTTCATCTTCTTTTGGATTGACGCCTTTGTACTCCTTAAGCGCATTGTTAATGCGATAGGCGATCACTTCCCCATCGGCCACCGCCAAAACCGGGTTGTCCGCGAACGTGAAGTGAACACCACCGTGCCAGAAATGGTTGCGGCCCACCGGGAAAAACCCGTGATCGCCCGCCTCGTTGTTCTGGTAAAGCCCGGTTTCGGTGGCCGTGTCGTCGCCGAGATTTATTGGAAAAGTCAGGTCCATGGCATCTTCCGCGATTGCTTAAAACGAGAATATGAACGGAGCCTTCCGACGCCCAACGCGCTTCACGCGAATCACGTGCGTTCCGCCCGTTGAAAGTCCGCTCTGGCTCCACGCGGCCGGGATGTACACGATCCCCGGCTGGTCGCCGCTATCGAACACATAATTCTTGCCGTCCTTCGTTTTATTCCTGCATCCCACATCCTGCGCCAGGTGCTTGTTGATCTCGTCCGGAACAGCCGTGCCCCAGTTGAATTTAGCCAGGTCCTGCCAGGGCATCTTCGCATTCTTGGCCAGGCCGGCGATCGACTCGCCCGTCTTCACCTTGTGCTCCTCAACCAGCGCGATGCGCAGCGTTGAAGTCCCCGCCTGCGGCTCGGGCGCGGGCGGCCCCATCGTCTCCCCCATCGAGGCAAACACGACCGTATCCTTTAGAAGAAGATTCTTCATGTCGCATCGGACATCACAGGTCCCCGGCTCGATCTCCTCCACCCGGGCCTTTCCTTCGGAGTTGGTATCAAAGAAATTTTCGACTCCATCTGGCGTCCGCACCACCAGCCGCAGATTCTTCACCGGCTTGCCATCGC
>JBGPEF010000629.1:0-3249 GCA_041482675.1 Tepidisphaeraceae bacterium
CCCCGGGAAGTCCCGTCATCGTCAACGGCGGCCTGTACCTCATGGGCGGCTCTGCCGGAATCTATGCCCCACCGAGTCTGACCGTCGGCAACCTCGGCACCGCCCGCCTCGCCGCCGGCTCCGACAAACTTCTCCGCACCGCCAATGTCACCAGTGCCGGCGCTGGCAAGCTCGACTTGGCCGACAACGATCTTGTTCTTACCGCGGGCAATCTCGACGCCATCACCGCCCTCATCGCTTCCGCCCGCAACGGCGGCAGCAGCGGCCTCTGGTCCGGCCCGGGGATCACCTCCTCCACCGCCGCCGCCAGCGGGCACTCCCTGGGCGCCATCCTCAACGACAACGGCGCCGGCCAGCCCCTCTACACTTCCTTCCACGGCGCCACCGGCCTCTCGGCCACCGACATCATCGTTGCCTCGACTGTCACTGGCGACCTGAACCTCGACGGCACCGTCTCCATCTCCGACTTCATCGACCTGGCATCCCACTTCGGCCAAACGAGCGCCACCTGGGCCTCCGGGGACGTCAACTACGATCGCCAGGTCAGCATCAGCGACTTCATCGACCTGGCCGCCAACTTTGGGGGAACTTACTCGGGCGCTGCGACAGCGGAGGCGTGCGCCATTGCCGTACCGGAGCCCGCGATGCTGGTGACGGGAGCAATCGCCCTTGGGTTTGCGAGCGTGCGCCGGCACACTCGGCGCGCAGGCGGGGATGGTGGGGAGGTTGGGGTTGGAGTGGACGGTGAGTGATCCGTGGAGGGCGAGGAAGCGAAGAGCCGGGCGGGGAATAAGTAGGAATGTCCCCCTTAATGCGAGGCCCCACCAAAGAGGTGGGCAGTGCCCACCCTACAGGGCTTCGGGGGGATCAATTCGAGATTGTGGGCGGCTGAGGACGTGATGGTTATTGCGAGAGTTGGGCGGCGTAGAGGTGGATGAGGCGGCGGGTGAGGGGGCCGGGTTTGTCATCGCCGATGGGGCTGCGCTCGACGCGACAGAGGGGCATGATTCCCATGACGCTGTTGGTGAGGAAGGCTTCGTCGGCCGACAATAGGCGATCGATGGTGATGGCGCTGCGCTCCAGGGGGATGTGCTCGGTGGCGGCGAGCTCGAGGACGACCTGGCGGGTGATGCCGGGGAGGGTGGCGCTGCGCGGATAAGGGACTTTTTCGGCGATGGCGGGGTCGAGGAGATCTTCGCGGGTGGGGGGAGTGATGAGCACGCCATCCTTCACGATGAAAATGTTGGAGATGGAGCCGGACTGGAGGTAGTTGTGGACGTTGAACCAGAGGGCCTCGCCCGCGCCGCGCTGGGTGGCATCGCGAAGGGCGGAGAGGCGGGAGAAATAGTTGAGGGTTTTGTGGCCGGCCTGGATGTCGTACGGGTTGAGCTTTTGATCGTCGAGGGCGATGACGGTCATGCCTTTTTCGTAGTACTCATCCGGGTAGGGTTCGAAGGAGGTGGCGGTCATGAAGGTGGTGGGGGAGAGGCGCAGGCCGTGGAGCGGGTCTTGCTGGGAGGAGCCGCGGGTGACGGTCAGGCGCATGCGGGCGTCGGTGAGGTTGTTGCGATGAAGCAGCTCGGCGGCGGCGGCGGTGAGGAGGTCGTCTTTGTAGAGGAGGGGGATGTAGAGGACTTCGCAGGAGCGGCGGAGGCGGGCGAGATGATCTTTGAGGCGGAAAATTTTTCCGGCGTGGGCGCGGAAGGTGGTGAACAGGCCGGCGGCGTGGAGGAGGCCGGTGTCGCGGAGGGAGATGTGGGCTTCATCCTCGGGGATGAAGTTGCCGTTGAGCCAGGCGGAGGACATAGAGGAATTTTAGATTTGCGATTGGCGATTTGCGATTGAGGAAATGGAGAGAATTGAGAATTAGTTTTGGGGGATGTAGGCGAGGGCGTGGGGGGCGGATTGGCGGAGGGCGGCGAGGGCCCATTCTTCTTTGGAATGGGCGAGGCAGTCGAGGACGGCGCGGCCGCGGACGACTTGGAGGCGGTGATGCATCAGCTCGATGGCGGTTGCGGTGGTGGGGCTAATGGTGAGAAGAGTGTGGGCGGCGGGTTCGAATTGTGGGGGGCCGATTTTGCGGGCCTGTTCGTCGGAGAGGGCGAGGTAGTCGCGGCAGAGTTGTTCGGTTTGGGTGCCGGGATATTTCTCGAGGGCGGGGAAGATGACGTTTTTGATTCGGAAATCGACCCAGGAAGGGGGGACTTTGTATTCGGGATTGTTGAGGGGGATGAGGGCGGGGTCGTCGAGGTAGAGGAACTCGCGGGAGAGTTGGAGAGAGTTGGGGGCGTGGAGGAGGATGAGGGTGCGGAGGGCGATTGCGCCGTCGAGGGCGTGGTAGCGCCAGTTGGAGTGAAAAGTGCGATGGAGGATGCGATCTTCAAGGGTTGAGAAGGCATCCGGTGTTGCAATATGCAGTTTGAGAAGCGTATCAGCGGCCTGCGCTCGCGCGGTGGTGGCTGATGGAGACGAATCGTTGTTGCGAATGATGTTGAGGAGTTGCTCTGGCGAGGGAGGCCTTTGAAGTTCAACATATCGCTCGGGCAGTGGTTGAACGGGTTTGCCGGAAAGCTTGCCGAGTTTTCGGCCAAGCGCGATGGAGATGCCACGTGGGTCGTCGCAGATGATGTCCTGGCCGGGTTTTTTGAGAGCTTCTGAAATCGCGTCGGGGAAGACTTCGGAATGGTCTTCGTAAAGGCCGGCCTTGTAGGGCCGGGGGTGAAGCTTTGGATTTTTGCGGATGTTTTCAGAGTTATATTCGCTCACGTTGGAGATTTGGTCCCACATGTCCATCTCGTCGAGGAGTTTGGCGATTTTGGTGTCGATGTCGGGGACTTTGATGTCGAGATGAATGAGGCCGGCGTATTTTTTATGAAGTTCAAATACTTCTTTGAGAGTCGGGATGCGGCAGGCGCGGCCGAAGGGGCCGGGGTTGCGGAATTCAAATTTTTGGAGCTCGTCGTAGGTGTAGTCGGAGACATCGCCGAAGGCTTTGAGGTTGACGTCGAGCATGTCGTCGTGGAAGAGGACGAGGATGCCGTCTTTGGTCTGGCGGATGTCGATTTCATTGCCATCGCCGCCGAGCTCGAAGGTGGCGCGATAGGCTTCGAGGGTGTTTTCCCGGGCAAAAGCGAATTCGTGAGCGCCGCGGTGGCAGATGATGGCGAGGCCGGAGCGGCGCTGGGCGACGCGCTGGTGGCGCGAGGTGGAGGAGGAGCAGGAGAGGGAGAGGAGGATGGGAATCAGCAG
>JBGPEF010000630.1:0-3238 GCA_041482675.1 Tepidisphaeraceae bacterium
ATCCGGGGAGCCATCTTCACGCGCTTTATCCGATTGCGGTTTATGTTTCGGTGATCACGACGCTGCTGACGCCGTATCGAATCCGCGGCTCGGATCCGATCGCGGATTTCCTGGAGCGGTCGGCGCCGTCTGGTCTACAGGCGTATCTGCATCTTTACACCAACTGGATCGGCGGGCTGCGCGGCGGGGATGGGACTCATATTCGCGTGCAGCGACTGCTGCGGAAATGGGCCATACAGCTTGGGATTAATCTGGCCCTGGTCTCGGGCGTGATGATCACGGCATCTTCGCTGGCGGCGAGCGTCGAACGGCTGCTGCCGGAGATGAAATGGCTGCCGCCGAAAACGGGCGGGCCGAAGACGATTTTGTGGATGGCGGCGATGGTGATCGCGTTGCCGTTGCTGATTGCATCGTTTCGCAAGGTTCGGGCGGCGGCCGCGATCATTGCCGACCTGCGGAACAGCGCGGCCGGGCAGGAGGAGAATGTGACGGCGGTTCGGGCGGTGATCGCCAATACGATTCTGATTGCGGGTGGGGTGGTGATTGTGATGTGGGTGATGCTGCTCAGCTCGGCAATCCTGCCGCCGTGGCCGGTATTCATTACGCTGGCGGGGGTGATCCTGGCGATTGTGACGCTGATGGGGAATTCGTTCCTGCGGGTGTATGCCAAGGCGCAGACAGCGATTCGGGAGACGTTGACACAAAACCCGTCGAAGCCGCAGGAGGAGCCGAGGCCGATTCCGCCGCTGTTGCAGGATGCGGTGCTGGAGACGATCACACTGGCGCAAACATCGCCGGCCAATGGGAAACTGATTCGCGAGCTACAGCTCCGGAGCGAAACGGGGGCGAGCATTGTGGGCATCGAGCGAGTGGGGGGGAGCATTGTGAATCCGGGGCCGGATGAAGAGTTGCGGGCGGGGGATCGGGTGTTGCTGCTGGGGACAGAAGAGCATTTGGAGAGCGCGGAGAGTTTTTTTGCACCAGAACTCCAGAAGCCGGAGGAACCCAAAAAAGCGAAGCCGGCTACTTCAAAACCCGTGCGGCGGCATGCGAAATCACGAGGCAGCAAAACCCGACGCCGCCAACACTCTGGCTGAGGGGCAGGGAGAATTCGATTGATAAGATCAGGCCGGCGAGAAGAAAAATCAGCGAGAGGATCATCGAGAGCAGGAGTGCGGTGGGGATGCGTTTGGCCCAGGGGAGGGCGGTGGCGGCGGGGAGGAAGAGCATGGCGACGACCATGACTGCGCCGAGGTTGCTGGTTCCAATCAATAAAATTACCGCGAGGATGCAGAGGAAAAGGGTTTCCCAGCGGTTGGTGTGGCGGCCGGCGGCTTCGGCGACGGCGGGGGCCTGAGCGAGGAGGAGCCAGCGACGCCAGAGCAGCGCGCAGAGAGCGCCGGTGGCGAGGAGAACGGGCGCGGCGAGGGCCATTTGCCGGGGGGTCATGGTGACATCCATGCCGGTGAAGAGGTTTTGCATTTCGACCACGTGCTCGCCGCTGTGGGCGATGATGAGGAAGGAGAGGGAGAGGCCGCCGATGTAGAGGGAGGGGAGGAGCCAGTTGCCCTCGCGCTGACGGCGGGACCAGGCCAGAAGGAGGACGGCGATGATGACAGCGCCCAAGGCAGGCACCAGGGTGCGCCATTCGGGCGGCAGGGCTTGCCATGGCATGGCCATGCCGAGGGCAGCGCCGACGGCGACGACCTGGGGCATGGCCAGGGCGATGAGCGCTTCGCGGCGGAGGAGGACGAAAGTGCCGACGATGCCGCCGGAGATTCCGAGGGCGGCGGCGGTGACCAGGGAGGGGTAGACGACGCGGATGGTGTCGAGATAGTCGGTGAGCGAGGTCATGAGGCGCGCCTTGCGTGGGTGACGCGGTCGGCGAGGTCGTTGGGGGTGATCATTTCGACGGTGCTGGGCTGGCCGATGTCTTCGCCGGGATGGAGCCAGGCAACCTCGTCGCAGGATTGGAGGATGTCCTGGACGTCGTGGCTGATGAGGGCGATGCAGAGGCCGGTGGAGAGGGCGTTGCGGAGGAAGTCGAGGAGGTTTTTGCGGGAGCGGAGGTCGAGGCCTTCGGTGGGCTCATCGAGGACGAGGATGTCTGGTTTGCAGGCGACAGCGCCGGCGAGGAGGAGGCGTTGTTGCTGGCCGCCGCTGAGGCCGGAGAAATTGCGATGGGCCAGGTCTTCGACGCCGAGGGTGCGCATGGCTTGCTGGATTTGCGCGCGATCGGGGCCGACGCGGCCGAGGCGGGTGCGGGCGGAGATGGCCATGGATGCGGCGTCCATGCCACTCATGGGCCAGTTGTGATCGAGGGCGCGGTGCTGGGGGAGATAGCCGAACAGGCTTACCTGCTTGCGCTCGTATGGTAGAACCGCGCCCTTGGCGAAAGTGGCCGCTTCGGGATGGCGGAGGACCTGGCCTTCCATTGGGGGAAGAAGGCCCATGAGGCCGCGGACGAGGGTGGTTTTGCCGGAGCCGTTGGGGCCGAAGATGCCAAGGGCGCGGCCGGGGGAGAGGCGGAGGTTGTCGACGCGGACGACGGGGCGTTTGGCGTAGCCGAAGATCGCGTGGGGGACTTCAATGAGCATCGTTGCTCCCGGTTTTTTTGGGCTCTATGCCGGCGGCTTTGGCCGCTTCGATTAGTTTGCCGATGTCGTAGGTGAAGAGGTGTTGATAGGAGTCGGCCGGGGGAAGGCCCATCACGTGATCGGGGAGGGTGATTACCGCTGCGCCGGCGGCGTCGGCGACGGACTTGGCTTGATCGTAGCTGCTGTAAGTTTCGACGATGACCACCTTCACGTTTTGCTGGCGCATGAGCTCGATGGTCTTGCGCATTTCAGCGGGAGAGGGCGTGATCAGCGGCTTGGGCTCGATGGTGGTGACGATGTTGATGTCGAAGGCGTCGGCGAAGTATTCCCAGGCTTTGTGGAAGGTGACGACTTTCAGGCCGGCGTATGGCGCGAAATCGGCCTTCAGCCTTTTGTGCAGCTCGGCGATGTCGAGGACAAACTTTTTGGCGTTCTCCTTGTAAAAGTTGCCGTTTTTAGGATCGAGCGCGACCATCGCCTTGACCAGAGTGACGGCCATGCGCTGGGCGTTTGCGGGGTTGGCGGTGTAGTGAGGATTGCCGTAGGCGTGGACGTCGCCCATGGAGCGATCGACCTTACCGGTAGGGACTTCCTTGAGCTCGATGCCCTCGCTCATGTCCACGTTGCCGGGCTTGCCGGGC
>JBGPEF010000631.1:0-3236 GCA_041482675.1 Tepidisphaeraceae bacterium
ATCCCGTTTCCGAAGCTCGAGCTCGAGTACCGCGGCCAGCGGCGGAGCGCCCAGCACGGCGTGATCCTGAAGGTCGTGACCACCAACATCTGCGGCTCCGACCAGCACATGGTCCGCGGCCGAACCACCGCACCGGCCGGCCTGGTTCTCGGCCACGAAATCACCGGCGAAGTCATCGAAGCCGGCCGCGATGTCGAGTTCATCAAGAAGGGCGACCTGGTCTCCGTCCCCTTCAACATCGCCTGCGGCCGCTGCCGCAACTGCTTCGAAGGCAAAACCGGCGTCTGCCTCACCGTCAATCCCGCCCGCCCCGGCGCGGCCTACGGCTACGTCGACATGGGCGGCTGGGTCGGCGGACAGGCCGAATATGTGATGGTCCCCTATGCCGATTTCAACCTCCTCAAATTCCCCGACAAGGATCAGGCCCTGGAAAAAATCAAGGACCTCACTCTCCTCAGCGACATCTTCCCCACCGGCTACCACGGCGCAGTCTCCGCCGGCGTCAAGCCCGGCATGATCGTCTACGTCGCCGGCGGAGGCCCCGTCGGCCTCGCCTGCGCGGCCTCCTGCCACCTGCTCGGCGCTGCCGTCGTCATCGTCGGCGACCTCATCCCCGAGCGCCTCAAGCAGGCCAAATCCTTCGGCTGCGAAACCGTCGATCTCAAAAAATCCGCCACCCTCGGCCAGCAGATCGAGCAAATCCTCGGCACCCCCGAAGTAGACTGCGCCGTCGATTGCGTCGGCTTCGAAGCCCGCGGCCACGGCAAAGATGCCGGCGTCGAGCGTCCCGCCACGGTCCTCAACTCGATCATGGAAGTTACCAGAGCCGGCGGCGCACTGGGCATCCCCGGCTTGTATGTCACCGGCGACCCCGGCGGCGTCGACGCCAACGCCAAGGTCGGCAACCTCGGCATCCGCATCGGCCTGGGCTGGGCCAAATCCCACTCCTTCGTCACCGGCCAGTGCCCCGTCAAGCGCTACAACCGCGACCTGATGATGGCCATCCTCCACGACAAGATTAAGATCGCCAAAGCCGTAAACGCCACGGTCATCTCCCTCGACGAAGCCCCCAAGGGCTACAAGGATTTCGACAAGGGCGCTGCCAAAAAATTCATCATCGACCCCCACGACATGATCGCGGCGTAACAGCCTCTTCTCCCCTCTCCCGGTACGCCGGGAGAGGGCCAGGGTGAGGGCTCTTTTCGTGGCACGGGCATCTTGCCCGTGGCATTTTGAGTTCTCCTGCATTCCGTAGCACGGGCCTCGCGCCCGCGCCTTTTTTTCGCTGTCTCTATTCGTCATCCCCTCTGTCATGCTCCACCCCCTCAAACAATTCCTCAAATTTCCCCCGCACATACCCATTCAGCTTCCCCCCAAGCTCCCGCGGCAATTTAAGAATGCGAATCAACTCCTGTACATCGCCCAAATCTTTCACCCGCCCGGGATGGCTTATCCCCGACGCCAGCTTCAATTCAATCAGCGTCACCAACCCCAGGTACTTAATCCCATCAATTTCCACTGCAACATCGCGCGGATCCGGAAACGCCACCGGCTTGGGTTTCCCATCTCCCGGAAACTGGCCGCTCACCAAAAATTCAATCCGCACCGAGGCCTCAACACCGTCGCGATCATCTATGGCACGACGAGCTGCCGCCAAATCCATAGCACGAATCAAAACCTCCAGCCCCGCCGTCATCTGCTGATACCCGTGTGCCACCAGCGCCATCCCGCCGGCGATCGCATAAGGAATCTGCTGCCCATCGAGCGCCGCAACGACCGCTCGCATCGTCCGATGAACCCGCCCCTCCCCCATGAAGAATCGGCTCATTTCCTCAATCGCCGCCCCACCTCCCCGGCTCATTCTGTGCTCAAAGGGCGTCATACCATCAGTATAGCATTACGCATCCGTAGGCGCGGCTTCACCCGCCGTTCTTCCGACGATCCCGCGGCAAAAATTCCTTCCAATGGCGATTCCCCCACCAACGGTGCCGGGTAAGGCGGCCACAGACCGCGACGATCGACAATCCCGCGAACAGCCCCAGCTCGGCGATCACCAGCGCGCGTTCCAAAAGCCTCCCCCCGCCCATCCCCCAGCCCGGCCATATCAATGCAACCATCCCTCCCAGCATTCCAACTGCGATGAACCCAAATAACATCGCATACCCCCGATCATCGTCACTCACCCGCCGCAAATCCTCCCGCCCCGCGCGGTATTGCAGCTCCAATCGCCCTCGCTGATCCGGTTCATCCGCCATCTTTCCCTCAATCGCAATTGAAAATCGAAATTTCCCTCGGCCCCGGTTCTCCTGCCTTTATTTATACCACCCCCGGTGCGTCAGCACTTTCCATATCCCGAAGATCGACACTGCAACGAACAATCCCAACCCCGCCACCACCGCCACATTGTGCAACGTCAACTGATTATCCCGCCACAACGACCCCATCAACGGCTTCGACTACGTCATCGGCGTCCTCATGAAAATCTTCGACTACGGCGGCCCCAAAGCCTTCCTCCTCACCCTCCGCGCCCACCTCTCTGGCCGCAGCATCGTGTGGTCCGGCCCCAAAGAAGTCGCCGAATTCCGCGCCGACCAAATCCGTTCCGCCGGCCCCGACCCCTCGAAAAAGAAAGATGGCGCAGGCCCCCTCTCCACCTCCATCGAACCCCTCCCCGGCTAACCACCGACTCGGCCCCCGCCCCCACCCTTCCCGAAACCTTTTCCCCACCACCCCCGCCGCGAAATCCGCGCCACAAACGCGATGAAGGCCATCGCCGCCATGAACCCCATCCCCGCCACCACCAACACACTCAGCGGCTTCAAATTCGGCCGCCCCAGCGCAATGCGCATGAACCTGATCATCCCAAAAACCAGAATCAGCGCAAACAATAGATAAATCGCCCCCACCACCACATCCCACACCCTAACCTTCCGCGCATCATCTCTCCCCGCCCGATACTCCAGCATCCCCGACGTTCGTTTCTCAGTTTCATCCGCCATCTTTCCCCCAATCCCAAATCGCAAATCGAAAATCGAAAATTTCCCTCACACCCTCAAAAACACCCGCTTCCTATAAAGGAAGTAAAGCCCCCCCCACATCATCGCCAACACCAGACACGCCATCGCAAAATCCGCCCCCTTGCCAAAATGCTTCGTCAATCCCCCAAACCAGATCGCCCCAATCCCCTTCACATTGAACAGCTTGTTGCCCATGTACGCCAGAATCGCATTCGCCCC
>JBGPEF010000632.1:0-3224 GCA_041482675.1 Tepidisphaeraceae bacterium
CGAAACCCCTCAAACCCCGCCACCTCCCCCGCCCCAGCAACCAGCGCCACCCCGCCCTCGATCCGCTCCATCACCTTCGCGCGCCGCCGCGCAAACTCCCCCGCCTCAAAATCTGTCTGAAAATAAAGCTCTCTCACAAGATTCTTCTCTGCGTCTCCGCGTCTCTGCGTCTCTGCGATTAATTCTTCGGCCGATTCGCAATCCCCTTCCGAATAATCTCCAACACCCTCTCCCTCTCTTCACCGACGAGTGCAAGTCTCGGCGGCCGCGTCACCTCACTCCCCAGCCCACACTCGCTCACCGCCAGCTTGATGTACTGAACCAATTTCGGATGCGGATCAAGGTGCAGCAACGGCGCATACCATCGATACACCCGAAGCGCCTCCTCCCTCTTCCCCTCCGTAGGGTTCGCTTCGCGAACCAACAGGTTCCAAAGCCTCGCATTCTCCCCCACAAACGCATTCCCCAGCCCCGCCACCCATCCCACCGCTCCCACGGCCTGCGCCTCCATGATCAAATCATCCACCCCGCAAAACACCGCATACCGCTCCCCGCATTCATTATGAATATCCACAATCCGCCGCGTATTCTCCGACGACTCCTTCACCGCCACAAAATTTTTCTCATCGCTCATCTCCCCCAGCATCCCCGGCGTAATATCCACCCCATACGCCACCGGATTGTTGTAAATCATGATCGGCAGATCGCTCGCCCTCGCCACCGCGCGATAATGTAAAACCGTCTCCCGCCGATCCGACTTGTAAACCATCCCCGGCAACACCATCAGCCCATCGCACCCCGCCTTCTTCGCATCGGCCGCAAACCGGCACGCCAATTTCGTCGTATACTCCGCCACCCCGCTCATCACCGGCACCCGCCCGCGCACATGCTCCGCCATCCCCGCCAGCAGCTCCAACTTCTCCCCATACTCCAGCGAACAGTTTTCTCCCAGCGTCCCCAGAAAAATCAGCCCATGAACCCCCGAATTGAGCATCGCATCGACATGTCTTTTCATCCCCGCCAAATCGAGCGAGTAATCCGAATTAAAATGCGTCACCGCTGCCGGAAACACACCGCTCCAATCGATCTTTTTCATATGAGCCTCTGTTCTGAACTTATCGTACCACGGGCATCCTGCCCGTGCTGCACGTGCGTTCACAGGTCCGGCTGTTCTATGTGGTGTGGTGGGATCACGCCGCGACGACTTGCGATTGCGAGCGCGGCGGCGGGACTGGTTCGCCGAGGTCGCGGAGTGTTTGCACGTGACCCTGGATCGCTTCACGGATCGATTCGATCGCTTCCTCGCGCGTTCGTCCGGTGGAGACGCAGCCGGGCAGATCGGGCACGTAAACGCTGAACGTGCCATCGTCAGCGGGTTCGATGATGACGGTGTATTCCATCGATCTCATTTTAGTCCTGCCTGTCGAAGAATGGAACGCAACGTCCCCGCCGCAATGTCGTGAGCCAGCTTTCCGCCCGCCGGCACGGTCACCAGCCCGACCTTCGTCGGGTGCTTGAAGTGAAAGTGGCTGCCCGTCGTGCGAATGTGCTGCCAGCCATCATCACGAAGCAACTTGATGAGGTCGCGATATTTCATCAGGTGGCCAGATGATAACCGATGTCGCTATAACCTCGTGTGAACCTCGCCTCACACGCTCACCTCCACCGCCGAACAGCTCACCGCATATCCCAGCGCCCGCTTGGTCACCGGAAACGTCCGGCACGACGCGATCGCCAGCGCCATCTCGATCAGCCCCTCATCGCCATACCTCTGTCGAATCCGCTCTCGAAACGGGCCTTCTTCGCCGCTATTCTTCACCACCGCCTCCGCAAACCGATACGCATCCCGCAATTCCTCGCTCAGATCATCCAGCCGCCCATCCAGCACAGCCCGCAACACCTCGCCCGAAACGCCCGCCTTCTTCGCCTGATTCACGGCAATCTGCACACACGTTCCGCAATCGTCGTGTCGCAGCGCCACGATGCGGGCCACATAACACGGCCCCGCCGGCAGCACCCGCCGATACTCATCCACGGCCAGAAACTTGCCGAACTTGAAAAACGCCCGCAACGAGGTCCGCGCCATAAACCGGCAATAATCCAGCGGCGCCCCCAGCGTTTTCTCGGCCGCCGTAATCCGGCCAAGAATCAGTCTTCGCAGCATGAGAACCTTCCCTTCTGAATGGATGTGCTTCTACGATGATCATAGGCCCAATCGCAGCGCGGGGCGCTGGGAAGAAGGGAACGCAACCGAAGAGCACGCAGAGACGCGCAGGCCGCAGAGAACTTCCCTCCCGAGGACCCCGGGGATTTCATCCAGTTTCGTCTGGTTGAGGTTTGAGGCGGTGAACTCCTTTTCTGATTTGCACGAATATCTCCACCTCCTACAGTGCTGGTGGTCGGGTTGCCCCGCCTCCCGTGACAGGCCATGTCGATAACATGCCACGAGATGAAGAGAACTGCACCAAGGATCAGCATCTGAAACTGGATCTTCGCGAAACGGCTCCCCTTCACTGATTTTGACTCGATTGCGTTCTTGATGCCATCAGCAGCATCCGCGACATGTTCTGGATGTTGAGCAATATCCGCGTGCGTTCCGCTCTGGACCTTGAGCAGCTCTAAATTTGAAGAGAGGATCGAATTGACGTATTTCAAATGAACACAACCGCAATAGAAGCTTAGACCCCAAGATACCACTGCAAGGCCAAGCGGCACCATTGACCATTCCAGCGCTGATCCCTTTGTTCTCTCCAGTGCCAGGCCAATCGCTGCGGCGGCGGCAGCGAGGAGAAAGTAAGTGGATTTGTCCTGAGCTGTCCGACTCTGTCGGTAGACCTCGTTGCTAGCTTCGGACATTGCGCACTCCTTTCGGCGCACAACAATCACCGTCACATCGTCCGCACGTGCCGGCGGCGAGCGGCCGCCAAGAAGCTCAAAGACATTAAAATTAGAATCGAGGGCTCAGGTATTGGGACCAAAAGAAAGCCCCTCTCTTGTCCGTTGTGAAACCCGTTACCAACGATGTATCCCGTGTCGCTTATGCTGTTCGCTGAACTCAGCTCCCAATTTGAATCGCTAGGGATTAGCGAATTCAAATCGTAGATACTTCCCGCTCGCCAGAGAACTGCCTTTGAATTGGACGTTGGACCGATTGCTGAATCTCCCACGACCTCCCCGAATAAGTTTATTCCAAGAGCTTCGCTATGATTGTCACCTGCAAGAAA
>JBGPEF010000633.1:0-3221 GCA_041482675.1 Tepidisphaeraceae bacterium
AAGCCATCGCCAACGTCGATGGGAATCGGCGAAACCTCGCCCACATCCAGCGCAAAGGCGGCCTTCTCCACCTCTTCCAGCTTGCCGGCCAGGGTTCCGTGGTCAATCCAGGTCGGCTCCATGACCGACTCGTCCCCTTCCTTCATGACCTTCTCCAACATCCACCAGCCGTGATTGGCGCTGCGGGTGAGATCGTCATTTTCCTCGCTGGCCATTTTCGCAAAATCCTCGCCGCGCTTGGCCCGTTCCAGCCGGAGCTGAGCGCCCTCCAGCGCGGCTTCGCGGCTTCCCTTTTGTTTGACACTGACCTTGATCGCTCGAAAGCGCACGCCCGATTTCTCGGTGAAAAGCTGCGCCACGTTCTGATCGTAAAACCGCCGCATGTCATCGCCGGAAATCTGCACCAGCGGCATAATGCGGTTCTGGAAATTGATCAGGATCATGTAGGACTGATACTGCTCATGGACCTTCTCCTCAAAATCGATCCCATCCCTATCCAGCGACATGCGCCGGGCGACGGCCACCGATCCGCCGGCCTTGATGATCTCGCGCTGCCGCCACATCCCCGCAAGCGCCTTTGCCCGATCCTGTTCTTCCCCGGTGCTATTCCGTACTGCCCCGGCGAATTCCAGCTCCAGGTGCATGTCATATTCAATCTGCCTGCGGATCGCCGACTCGGCCGCCAGCCTGAATTCCCGCGGCTCCAGCAACGGCGCCTTGGCGGACAATTCCGGATCGACCTTGGCCAGAATCTTGTCGGCGTAGATCGGCTCGCCATTGACGTCGGCCACCACCGTCCCGATGTACATGAACGTGCCCGAGGAAGCGCCGACAGCGGGACGAGTCGCCGGACGCGAAATCGACGTCACTCCACCCGTCTGAGAATCATCTGTCGCGATCGCCGTCGAATTCTTCGTCGGCTGGGTTGCCGGCGCGGCCGCAGTCGGCGCGGCGTTGGGCGTTGGCTGAAATGCCTGGGGCCTGAGTGTGGCGGGAAGATGTTTCGAGCTGCCGCATCCGGCGAGGACCAATAAGAACACGGCAGCGCAAGCGAGGGCGATGTGATTTCGATGCATACGGTCTCGTTCCCTGGGCAAAGCAAGCTATCCGAGCCCCTTGGCTAGGGCAAGATGGGTGCGGGATTCCAGCCTCATATTTATCGGCCGGACGGGCGATCGGGGTCAAATTGGGCAAACAGCGCGTTCTAATTCGCCTCAGAACGGCAATTAGTGCTTGACCCCCTGCTGTGGGGGTTGGATAATCGCGTTTAATGGCCAAGTTCCGCCTCGACAGCCTCGCCCAACTCTCGCGGCAGATGGGATTTGCGCCTCAGGAGGTGCGGTCGGCACAAATCACCGCCGCCGAAGACCTCCTCTACCTGATCGATCCGGCCAGAGCCTACCCGATCGAGTTCGTCATATACAAGATCACCGGCTATCGCCCGCACGGCGTGCAGCGCGAATTGTTGACCGGCATCGCGCTTCAGCACGACCTGGGCATGCTCATCGAGCAGGTGAGCGTCACGCTGGAAATGCACACCGCGCACGTCACCGAACCGGTGTTGTGCATCGAGGATGTTTGCGAGCGATTCAATGTCACCAGCAAGACGATTCAGCGCTGGCGCCGAAAAGGGCTGGCCGCCCGGCGGTTTATTTATGGCGATGGAAAACGCCGCGTGGGATTCCTGCTCAGGAGCGTCGAGCGTTTCGTGGCCGCCCATGGGGAGCAGGTGGCCGGGAAGGCAAATCTGTCGCAGGTGGGCGAGGGTGAGCTGCACGAGATTCTCCGCCGTGCCCGGCGGCTGGCTGCATGCGGATGTCCCATCTCTGAAATCACCCGGCGCGTCGGGCGGGCGATGAACCGCTCACCGCTGGCAGTTCTGCACACAATCAAAAAACACGATCAGGAAAATTCCACCGCCGCGATTTTGCCGCATGCCCCAGCGGAGATTGCCGAGCCGGCCAGGCTTGCCATTGCCCGCGAGGCGCGCAATGGGGCGACCATCGCCGACCTGTCCGCGCGGATGGAATTGCCGCGATGGGCCGTTTATCGAGCCATGGTCGACGAGCGGACCCGCCGCCTGCTTAAGCGCCGCGCCCGCTTCTACGATGACCCGCTTTATCGCGAAGATGGCGCGGCCGATGCGATTCAAGATATCGTGGCCGCCGAGGAAATCGGCGAGGAGCCCAAGCGCGAAGAATTGCGCGTCCCCCGCGACCTGCCTCCTTATCTACAGGAGCTTTATCGCACCCCGCTGCTGAGCAAGAGCAAGGAGCGGGCGCTGTTTTTGAAATTCAATTTCCACAAGTATCAATTCGCCCACGCCCGCCGGCGCATCGATGCCGAGCGCGTGCGCAATCGCGATTTGGTCCGATTGGAAGCGATTCTGGCCGACGCGGCCGCAAGCAAAAACCACATCGTCCGCGCCAATCTCCGCCTCGTGGTCAGCGTCGCCCGCAAGCACGTTCGGCCGGGCGTGGGACTGCTCGAGCTGGTCAGTGAAGGCAATCTGGTGCTGATGCGGGCGGTGGAGGGTTTTGACCTTCACCGCGGCCATCGCTTCAGCACCTACGCGACCCTGGCCCTGATGAAAGGATTCGCCCGCAGCGTCCCGCAGATGGTGCAAGCCACCCGCCGCAACACCGGCGACGCCGAAGCACTGGCCGCCGTCCCCGATTCGCGGCCAATCCGCACCAGCGAACGGCTCATCGAGCGCGATGAAGTGAATCAGCTCCTCTCACGCCTCAGCGAGCGCGAACGCGATGTTCTCGCGGCTCATTTCGGCCTGGGTGGACAGGAAGAAGAGGCAACTTACGCCCAGGTTGGCGCTCGTCTGGGGCTGTCAAAAGAACGCGTGCGTCAAATCGAGCGCGGCGCGCTCGCCAAGTTGCGCGAGAACTCGTAGCGGCATCCGCATACGGAATACTTCGGGCCACTTCGGGGTTTCCCATCTCAATGGAATCGAAAACGCGAATCGTCAGTCCCGATGTCCTGCGCGGCGGGCCCAAAGAGCGCACACCCCCAGGCCAGGTGCTGACCGCCAAATGGCCGGTACTGCATTACGGCAGCGTCCCGAAAGTCGATCCCAGGCACGAAGATTGGCGGCTGCGGATATTCGGCATGGTCGAAAACGAGTACGAACTCTCCTACGACGAAATTCGCGCCATGCCGGCCATCGATGTCGTCTGCGACATCCACTGCGTCACCCACTGGAGCCGCCT
>JBGPEF010000634.1:0-3218 GCA_041482675.1 Tepidisphaeraceae bacterium
AATGGCCAGCTCATGGGCCTCACCACCAGCACGCGGAGCAGCGCGGCCGGGGCGCGAATCCTGCGGACCGCGCCGGCTCAAATCAACCTTGGCGAGACCGCGCGATTCATTTATTTCATCATCGGGGCCATGTGCCTGGTGCGGCTGGTGAATCGGCTGACGTTTCGGGCCATTTTCAAGCTGGTGCGCGTGCCGCTGGATGTGTGGGCCCGGCCAATTACCCCAAATCAGCCCCGGGCGCTGCTGGGACTTTTTGTACAGCGGGTGATGATGCTGCTGCTGGTGATTCCGTATTTTATTTGCCTGATGATGGTCTATCGGCCGCGGGTGGTGCTGGATGATGATCCGAAGCAACACGACCTAGCCTATGTGAATGCGGCGTTTACTTCGGAGGATGGGGTTGCGCTGGCCGGGTGGTGGATTGATGCGGCGCGGCTGCCGATTGGGACTGATCCGGAATTGACGGAGGAGTGGGGGAGGCGGACGGTGGTGCTGTGTCACGGCGTGGGGTCGGCCAAGGAGAGGCAGCTTGATTTGGCGCGATATCTGGCGGCGCGCGGGTTTAATGTGCTGGTGTTTGATTTTCGCGGGCATGGGGAGAGCGCGGGGAATTTCATCAGCTATGGAGTGCGCGAGCGATTCGATGTGATGGCGGCGCTTGCCTGGGCTAAGGCAAATCATCCGGTTGAGGCGCAGCATCTTTTTGGCATTGGGACCAACTGCGGGGCGGCGGCGCTTCTGGGCGCTGCGATTGAGAAGGGGCCGGGGGAGCAGCTCGAAGGGCTGGTTCTATACGAGCCGTTCGCGCGGTTTGACGAGGTCATGTCGGAGAACGCCAAACGGATTTTGCCCGGGCCGGCTTCGTGGCTGGTGCGATATATTTCGGTTCCGCTGGCGAGTTTGCATGCGGGCGGAAATCTGAGCGGGTTTGCGCCGATTGAGATGATCGATCAGGTCTGGCCGCGGCCGGTGTTGATCGTCCATGGGCGGGCCCAGACGTTTGTCTCATCCGAGCAGTCGATGGACCTGTATCAGCAGGCCTCACAGCCCAAGGAGCAGTTTTTTCCGGCCGACAATTACTATCAGCAGCGGGCGCGGGCCCGGCGCTATTCGGGCGGCGTGCGATTGCTCACCGAGATGTTCAAGGAATACCTGGGGACATCCGACGGCATAGGCGATGATGCGGGCGTGCGGTATCGGACGATGCGGTTCCTGCACGATGCGCGGCCGGTGCCGATTCTGTGAATTCCGAATGGCAACACTCTTCGAATGGCTGATCAAAAAATATCCCACGGCAAAGCGACAGACTTTGCGGGAGATGGTGAAGCAGCGGCGGGTGAGCATCAACGGCAAGCCGGCCAGGAACCTCAAGGAAGCGGTGGGGGAGTCGGATAGGGTCACGGTTGGAAGAACGCGCGAGCGGGAGCTGGCGTCGATTGAGCCGCTGAAAATCGTGCATGAGGATGAGGATGTGCTGGTGGTGTTCAAGCCGCCGGGACTGCTGACCAGCACGGTGGCGCGGGAGCGGCGGCCGACGGCGATCGGGTTTGTGCGGGGTTATCTGGCGGATCACGAGCCACGGGCGCGGCCGGGTGTTGTGCATCGGCTAGATCGCGATGCGTCGGGGGTGCTGGTGTTTTCGAAGAACAATGCAGCGCACCAGTCGCTCAAGAGACAGTTCTTTGAGCACACGGTGTTGCGCGAATATCTGGCCGTGGTTCATGGCAAAGTTTCGCCGCCGAAGGGGAAAATCGAATCGAATCTGGTGGAGCTGAAGGATGGCTCGGTTCGCGACACCTTCGCGCCGGGCAGGGGTCAGAACGCGTTGACGGAATATGAAGTGATTCATCAGGGCGCAAAGCAGGCGGTGGTTCGGGTGATGCTCCACACGGGGCGAAAGCATCAGATTCGGGCGCATTTTGCGCAGAAGAAAAATCCGGTGGTGGGGGATTCACTATATGAGGGGCCGCAGCCGCCGGGTACGAAGCTGCTGCTGACAGCGGTGAAGCTGGGGTTCGATCATCCGCGAAGTGGCGAGCGGGTGACCTTTGAGATTCCGCCGCCTGTTGAGATTGCGCGGGCCATCGCGGACACTTCTGCCGCGCCATGAAAGATCGCAAGCCGCAGCATCCGATGAAGAAATCGCCGCCGACCGACTGGGGCCGGGTGGCGGAGTGGTATGACGACCTGGTCGGCGAGGAGGGGAGCGAGTTTCAGCGGGAGGTGATTTTTCCCGGCGTGCTGCGGATGCTGGCGCTTCGGCCGGCGGAAAAGGTGCTGGATCTGGCCTGCGGGCAGGGGGCGTTTTGCAGATTGCTTGCGGAGAAGGGCGCCAAGCCGACGGGAGTGGACGCGGCGACGGAATTGATCCGAATGGCGCGGGAGCGAAGCGATCCATCGATCGAATATTTTGTCGGGGATGCGCGGAAGCTGAATTTTCTGCCGGCCGACCGATTCTCGGCCGTTAGTTGTATTCTGGCGATTCAAAATATTGATAAAGTGCCGCCGGTTTTTGAATCGGTGGCGCGGGTGCTCGCACCGGCGGGGCGATTCGTGCTGGTGATGATGCATCCGTGTTTTCGCGGGCCGAAATACACCAAATGGGGGTGGGATGAGAAGGAGGGGGTGCAATTTCGGCGGGTGGATCGCTATCTGCTGCCGCGCAAGGAGCCGATCATCGCTCATCCGGGTCAGAAGACAGGGGAGTACACCTGGACGTTTCATCGGCCGATGCAGTTTTATGTCCGCACCCTGCGCAACGCGGGATTGTTGACCGAAGCGATGGAGGAATGGCCGAGCCACAAGAAGAGCACCAGCGGGCCGCGGGCGGCGGCGGAGAATATGGCGCGGAGTGAGATACCGATGTTTTTGGCGTTGCGCGCCATCAAACCGGCCGCAATGTAGGGTGTGCTTCAGCACACCGTCGATTCAATGGTGTGCTAAAGCACACCCTACGAATGCAACCAATCGCGACGGGTGACAAATGACAACCACCGGATGACAATATCTCAATGCCTCCTCAGCTCTCCCGTCGCGATGCGCTGAAGCGCGCGGCACAGTTTGGTCTGGCAGGGTCGATTCTTCCCGCGATCACTTCTTCGCTACTCGCTGCCGATCCGGCGGCACGGACCAATATCCTCTACATCATGACCGACGATCACGCCGCCCATGCCCTGAGCTGCTACGGGAGCCGGATCAACAAGACGCCGAATCTGGAC
>JBGPEF010000635.1:0-3188 GCA_041482675.1 Tepidisphaeraceae bacterium
CGAAACACAAACGAAGCCAGCAGCGCCTGCTTGCGAATCTTGTCATCCTGGAAATAGGCCTTCAGATATTTCTCATGAAGCTCGCGGATCTGCGGACGCAGCGCCTCGCCCTGCGCCTTCCCCATCGCCGCCCCATCCCCGCGCACCTCCACAACTCTGATCCCCTCCGCGCTGCGCGCCGCCGAACTCAGCCAACTCGCCACCAACACCGCCGCCACTATGCCCGCTAACTTTCTCATCGTGTCCTCTGTTTATTCAAAGCCCAGTTTGCTCCCAACATTACGTTCCCATTCCAACCCCAACATTACTTTCCCATGATCGGCCACCGCACGAGGCGACGATTCTACCCCTTCATCTCAATCTTCCATAACTTCCCGGCCCGTGCTGTCTTACATGACAATTCCGTTTCAATCAGCCAAACCGCCGTCAGCGCAACCTTAATAAATTCTTGACAAGTCTTTTACACAGGATACTTTACCACCATCAGTCGAACTGGCGCAGGAGGGCCGGAAGGGGATCCTCGCCTCTCGAATTCATATCTAGGAAGTTGCCCGCACGGGCAGGAGAGGTCAGTCCATGCAAAATCGTACCAAACAGGTCCTCGCGACCGCCGTTGCGGCGTGCGCTCTCTTCACGCTCGCTCGCCGCGCGGCCGCCGCTCCCATCTCCTACACCGGCGGCGACTACATCCAGGGCTTCAATTCCCTTTCCAACGTAAACGGCAACACCCCCTATTCCCCAACGCCCGGCCCCTTCGACGTCCCCACCGCCGACGGCGGAACCCTCACCGGCTGGAGCTTCGCGCGCCTCGCCGGCACCAACACCAGCATCAACTTTCAGGTCGATGACGGCTCCAGCGTTGACAAAGGCCAGGTAACCAGCGCCGGCGCCAACGGCTCGACCGATCGCGCCCTCAGCTCCGTCGCCACCACCGCCTCCACTCCCAACTTCGGCTTCCAAATCACCAACAACACCACCGACACCTTCAACTCCTTCACCCTCACCTACACCGGCGAGCAATGGCGTCGCCAGACTGCCCCCGCCAACTCCGGCTTCCTCGCCTTCTCCTACAGCACCAGCGCCACCAACATCCTCACCGGCAGCTTCAGCTCCGCCGCACAGCTCAATTTCGTCTCCCCCAACGGCTCCGGCACCCCCGGCGCCCTCAATGGAAACGCTCCCGGAAATAACGCCCTCATCACCGCCACCGTCTCCGGATTCGTCTGGAATCCCGGCCAGACCCTCACCCTCCGCTGGAATGATTTCAATGAGAGCGGCGACGATGACTGGCTCGGCATCGATGATCTGACCTTCACCGGCAAAAAAGCCCCCGTCCTCAAATGGAACACCGCCAACCTCACCGGCCTTTGGAACACCAACATCGCCAACAAACCCTGGCTCGATGAAACCCTCGCCCCCAGTCATTTCATTCCCACCCGGGTGGCCGAGCTTCCTAATACCAGCAACGACATCGAAATCACCGTCGATGCCGCCGGTGTCGCCCCCGCGCTCACACTGGTCACCAACTCCAGCCACAAATACACCCTTGTCGGCGGGCCGGTCAACGGACCTCTCAATAAGTCCAGCGCCGGCGCCCTTGTTCTCAAATCCCCCAACAACTTCAACTCCATCAGCATCGATACCGGCACCATCGAAACCCAGATCGACGGCGCATTCCCCAATATCGCCATCAACCTCTCCAACGGCGGCACCTGGAAAACCTCCACCGTCGCCCAAAACAGCGGCGCGGCCAACACCATCAACATCACCGGCACCGGCCGCATTTACACCGACTCCGATCTCACCCTCAATGCCGCCTTCACCGGCGGCAACGCCATCTTCATCAAAGACGGCCCCGGCCTGCTATGGGGCAAGCTCAACTTTCCCCTCACCGGAAACAGCGAGATTCATGTCGATGGCGGCACCCTCCGCGACAGCGACCTCACCACCTCCACCGACGGCATCCCCGATAGCGTCATCCTCCGCATCGCCGCCGGCGCTACCTTCGATGAATCCTTCGGCAACGGCGAGCAGTTCAGCGCCCTCTCCGGCGATGGCACCTATCTCGGCCACCGCGTCGCCAACGGCTCCGGCCACATCAATTTCCTCAACAACACCGCCACCACCTTCGTCTTCAACGGCCTGATCACCGCCGGCACCAACGGCGTCGTCGGCGCAAGCATCGACGAGCGCGAAATCCTCGCCCTCCGCAAAAACGGCATCCACACCGCCGTCCTCACCAATCCCCTCAACGACTTCGCCGGCCAGGTCCAGGTCAACAACGGCGTGCTCGAGATTCCCCTCCTCCCCAATCGCGGCGAAATGAGCCCCATCGGCATGGGCAACATCGCCTCGGCCCCTGCCACTCCCGGCGCGGACATCACCTTCGGCACACAAGGCCTTGCTGTGGATACCGCCGGCACCCTCCGCTACACCGGCCCATCCGGCTCCAGCGATCGCACCATCAACCTCAACGCCGGCAGCGGCGTAATCGAAATCAGCAACCCCGCCGCCGCCCTCACCCTCGCCGGCCCCATCACCGGCGGCAACAACACGCCGTTCCAGAAAACCGGCCCCGGTACCCTCATCCTCACCGGCGACAACACCTTCGGCGGCGGCATGGACGTCGTCGCCGGCAAGCTCCTCGTCAACAACACCACCGGCTCCGGCGCGGGCTTCGGCCTGCTCAGCGTCAAGGAGGGCGCAACCCTCGGCGGCACCGGCACGATTCAGACCAACGTCTACATCCAGACCGGGGGCACTCTCGCCCCCGGCGATTCCATCGGCACCCTCTCGGCCAATGCAACCACCATCGATCCCGACGCCAAGCTTCACTGGGAGCTCAACAGCACCGATGGCAGCGCGGATCTTTACAACGTCACCGGCTCCTTCGATCTCCTCGGCCAGGCCACCATCGATTTCGACGATCTGGGCGCGCCCAGCGCCAAAACCTTCACCCTCATCAAGTACACCGGCGCAGTCTCCAACTTCGCAAATCTGCTGATCGGCACCACTCCCAACCCATCCCTCACCTACACTCTCGTCGATAATCAGGCCAACCAATCCATTGACCTGACTGTCACCGGCAGCAGCATCCCCCCGCAATGGAACCTGGACGCCAACGGCAGTTGGGGCGTTTCCGCCAACTGGATCGGCGGCATCCCCAACGCCCCGGGCGCAACCGCCAA
>JBGPEF010000636.1:0-3173 GCA_041482675.1 Tepidisphaeraceae bacterium
GTGTGATATGAGCGTAGACCAGGCCAGCGACCTCATTCGTGAAACTCTTCTTCTTGCTTTGTTGATCTCCGCGCCCCTCCTTCTCGTAGGGTTGGCTGTAGGACTGATCGTTTCCGTCCTTCAGGCGGTCACCCAGATTCAGGAACAGACGCTGGTGTTTGTCCCCAAGATCGCGGCCATGGTGGCGGCGGCGATTCTGGTCGCGCCGTGGCTGGCGAATCATCTGATGACTTTTGCGGCCTCGATGTTCGGTGGCGATGCAGCGCCGTAGGAATGAGTTGTTATGTCGTTGGAGCAATCGCTTCAATTTGTCCCCACGTTTGTGCTGGCGTTCTTCAGAATCGCCGGCGTGATGGTCAGCGCTCCGCTTTTTGGCAGCGCACGGGTCCCACGACGGCTGAAAGTTTTGTTCGCGCTGGTCATGGCGGCCGCGGTGGCGCCGACGCTCAAACCGCTGAACCTGCCCGAATCCGCCTGGAGATTGGCCGCTGGAATCGGCGGTGAATTGCTCTTTGGCATCGCCATTGGCACGGCCTTGAGCTTCACCTTCGTCGCCGTCAACTGGGCCGGCGAAATCATCGGCCAGCAGATGGGCCTGGGCATCGGTCAGGTCTTCGATCCGCATTTTGGCGGCTCGGGATCGGTCATGGGTGATCTTTATTTCTTTCTGACTCTGGTGATCTTCCTGATCGCGCAGGGACATCTGGCCTTCCTCAAAGGCGTGCGCGAGAGCTTCGATGCTTTGCCGCTGCTGTCGGTGGGGATGACGCAGAATCTGCTCGATCTGGTGAGTGGACTGCTTCAAGGCGCAACGGCGCTGGCGCTGCAATTGGCCGCGCCAATGCTGGTGACCATGCTTCTGACCGATGTGGTGCTGGGATTCCTGGGCAAGACCATGCCGCAGATCAACGTGATGACGGCCGGCCTGCCGCTGCGATCGCTGGTGGGGATGGTGGTGCTGATTTTTGGCTTGATGATGTGCAGCCAGGTGATCGAGGAATCGATTCTCAACGCGGTGAACGAAGTTGCCCACGCGTTTGCTGGCGCTATGACATGAATTTGCGCAGCTTCCGCTTCAGCGGACGTTTTCTGATCGAGGCCACGGATGGCTGAAGATCTGACAGACAAAACCGAAGCACCGACGCCGCGGCGTCGCGAGGAGGCCCGCGAGCAGGGACAGATCGCGCGATCCGCCGATCTCACCGCCGCCGCGCTGCTTCTCGGTTTCCTTCTGCTGATGAATTCCTTCGGCCCTGGGCTGATCAAGGCGCTCAAGGCCGTGATGGTGGATCTGCTATCGTCCAACTCGCTTTCAAATCTGGATTCGAAAAACATCGGGCCGGTCATCGTCAGAGCGCTCGTCGCCGCCGGCGGGGCGGCCGCGCCGCTGCTGCTGGGCGGTGTGATCATCGCCATCCTCGCCAATCTGCTCCAGGTTGGTTTGTTCTTCTCGGGCAAACGATTGCAGCCGAATTTTCAAGTGCTCAATCCGCTCTCGGGATTGGGAAAGCTGTTCCAGGCAGGGAGCCTGGTTCAGTTGGTCATCAACCTGCTCAAATTGTCGCTGGTGGGCATCCTCGCCTGGTCGGCGGTGACCCAGCGCATGGGCCAGATCATCGCCATCCAGCAACTCAGCTACATGCAGGCCTTCGCGCTGGGAGCGGCGATCGTTTATGCCGTCGGCCTGCGCGTGGCCGTGCTCCTGCTCGTGCTGGCGGTCATCGACTACGCCTGGCACCGGTTCAAAACCGAGCGCGAGCTGCGGATGAGCAAGCAGGACATCAAGGAGGAGATGCGGCGGATGGAGGGCGATCCCAAGATCAAACAGCGCCGCCGGCAAATCGCGTTTCAAATGGCCTCCAAGCGGCTGGCCAGGGATGTGCCCACGGCGGATGTAATCATCACCAATCCAACTCACTTCGCCATCGCGCTCAAATACGACGCCGCGACCATGCATGCGCCCAAAGTGGTGGCCAAAGGACAGGATTTGCTGGCGCAGCGGATTCGCGAGATCGCCGTCGCTCACGGCATTCCAATTATCGAACGCAAACCGCTCGCAAGAGCGCTCTATCGACTGGTTGAAGTCGGCAAGGATATCCCCGAGCAGTTTTATTCGGCCGTGGCGGAAATTCTCGCCTACGTCTACGAGCTGACCGGGAAGTTGAGGCGCGCTCGCAGCGCATGATTTATGGCAACGGCACTTTCGGCCAACCCGTTCTTCCAAAAGCTCCACAGCAATCGTGGAATGCTCTTCCCATTGGCATTCATCAGCCTGCTGTTCGTCATCCTCGTGCCCCTTCCGTCGCAGATGATGGACATGCTGCTGATCCTCAATCTCACACTTTCGGCCGTCGTCCTGATCACGACCATTTATGTGCAATCGCCCCTGGAGTTCTCGGTATTCCCGTCACTGCTCCTGGCCACGACCCTCTTCCGCCTCGTCCTAAACGCCGCCACGACAAGATTGATTTTGACCGTCGGCGATCACGCCGCCACCACCGCCGAGGCCCAGCACAAGGCCGGCGAAGTGATTCTCGCTTTCAGCAACTTTGTCACCGGCAATTCCCTCGCCGTCGGCATCATCATTTTCATTATTATCGTGGTGATTCAGTTTGTGGTGATCACCAAAGGCGCAACCCGCATCTCCGAAGTGGCCGCCCGATTCACCCTCGACGCCATGCCCGGTAAGCAGATGGCCATCGATGCCGATGTGAACGCCGGCGCCATCAACGAAGTCGAGGCCCGGCGGCGCCGCCAGGAAATCGGCCAGGAAGCGGACTTCTATGGCGCGATGGATGGCGCCAGCAAATTCGTGCGCGGCGATGCCATCGCCGGCATCATCATCGTTATCGTCAACATCCTCGGCGGTCTCTATGTCGGCAAATTCCAGCGCGGCTGGGACCTCATGGAATGCCTCGAGCTCTACACCAAGCTCACCATCGGCGACGGCCTGGTTGCCCAAATCCCCGCGTTCATCGTCTCCCTCGCCGCCGGCCTGATCGTCACCCGCACCTCCGGCCGCAGCAACCTCGGCGAGGACATGATCGGCCAGCTCCTCGCCAAACCCAAAGCCCTCATCATCACCGCCGTCTTCCTCGCCATCATGACTTTGACATCGCTGCCCAAAATCCCCCTCTTCACCCTCGGCCTCTCCTGCGGCGGGTTGGCGTGGA
>JBGPEF010000637.1:0-3154 GCA_041482675.1 Tepidisphaeraceae bacterium
ATCGCCATCCGTTATTATTCCTCCCGTCGAAATGCAGGATTTTGTTGAAGGCAGAGATCCAGTATTTTCCGTGCATTTTCAAAATATCGGAGGAGGTAGCGCGCTTGGGATGCACACATCCATGAGCGTACTGCTGAGTGTCCTTTCGGCAAGCCTGCGTAACGCCGCTATTCCTGCAGAAGTTGCCGAATCCGGGGGAACCGAAGTAATTCTTTAGCCGCTAATACCGGGTTTTCGAGCCACGGTTCGTCGTCAGGGTCGTCGTCGAGATCATCGACGTCGAGTTCTGGTTCAGGTGGAGCGAGGAATTTGGTTCGCTCCAGTTCATCAAGAAACTTTCCGATCTCCCGTGTAGAGAAAATTCGACGGATTTCGAGGACGAAAGCCGGCAACTCCGCCGCAAAGTCCGGATCTTCTTCCGAAGCCTGGACAAAGCTGAAGAGCTTTTCTCCAATCAGATAGTGTAGGGCGTCATCCAACCCGAACCGGTCACGGATGTCTTCGGTGGCTGCGCACTGGTCGATCCATATTTTGTGAAACTGTATCGGCGAACGACTCATGGTCAATTCCTTTCTTTCAGAATAGAATGCGGCGCACGGCGCCGCGCGGATGCTCCCGAGCCCACCTCTTTGATCTCGATGGCAATCGTCCAGCCGCACCGGGCTGCATAGTCCTGCATGGCGCGGTTCTGCAAGAGCAGCGTTTGCTGGTCGTGTGTGGAAACACGCGCATACAGGCCGGCGCGAAACGGCTTTGCCCGAGGCTTGTTTTTTGGGCATTTTCGAGTGGCTCCCGAGCATGGCCCGAAGGAATTGTTTTCGGCCATGCCGGAGCATCCTATCGCAGCAGGACCTATCTATCCGGAATCGACGCGGGCGCCCGTGCACTGAAGCGTGTCGAGGTAGTTCCAGGGCATCCATTGGGAGGGGCTCGCGGCCAGCTCGCCGGCATGACGCTGTAGTTGGGTGAGGTAGTCGAAGGGGTCCGCCTTCGACAGTTGGCAGGTATAGATGAGGCTCATGAAGATGTCGCCGACATGAGCGCCATTCTGGGTCTTATAAAAGAGTGCGTTTTTTCGATGCAAAATGGCCTTCTTTAATGCCCTTTCGCAAATGTTGTTATCCAATGGCGCTCCGGCTTGGCGCAGAAACAGCGTGAGCGTATTCCAGTACTTGATCATGTAGGCAATCGCCGTCCCCAGCCCGGAGTTGGGTTCGACCTTGCGCTCGTCCAATTGTTGAGTGAACCACTCGCGGAGCTCTGTCATGAGCGGACCGCTTCGGATCTGATGGAACGTGAGACGGTCTTGGGGAGACATGTGTTGATCGCGGGCGATCGCCTCATGACGGTACACCGCGCCGAGAGTCTCCAGAACGTGACGGCACTGATCCGGAAAGTTCGGCGCGACTTCAACGAAGCGCCGCCGGCCATGGACGATGCAGTGCGACAGAATCACTTCCAGTTCTTTGGGCAGATTGCGGGCCAGAGCATCACACATCTGAATGGGTGGCCCGATGGCTTGGGCTCTGTGCGCGAGGACGTCCGCCAGATTCTCTCCGGCATGTTTGCGTCCGGTAAAAAACAGCGCGATTCTCTGACCACCTTGCGTCGACACGATGCCGGAGGTAAAGATCCCTGTGCGGCCCAGGAAGTCCTCATCGGTGGTTCCCGGCTTCATCAGTTCGAGAATCGTCATCGATGTGTCGTCGTTGTAGAGGACCTCGCCTTGCGCCGCCTGACGGATCAATTCCTCGTGCGCCACTTCGATCTGCCCAGCGGTTTGTTCGACGAGCTCCCATTGTGTCGAGGCCGGCAAAGGAATCCCCAGATTTCTCTGCATCTGTTCGAGCCGATGGAACGGCATGCCGCTGCCGTATTTGAGCAGCGCGATCATACTCACCGACGTCGCGTCGTACTTCTCCGATCCCACCCCTTCGGGCGTTTCAGCCGTGAATACCTGCCCGCAAAGATTGCAGCGGAGCGTTTCCATCTCATAGACGGTGGCTTGGACCGGAGTTTGTCCGATGATCCGCACCAGGGTTGCGGGAGTCTGGCCGTACACCTTCCCCTTGGCACACCCCGGACAGCGGTCCCCTTTCTTTAACGTCGGATGCGCTACCGTGACTTTGCGGGCGCCACGATAGGCCCCCGTTCCGTTGCGGCCGTGTCCGGGAGGTTTGGGTTTTTGAGGGCTTGTCCCTGGAGGGGGCTCTGAATCGGTGTGGATCCCCGCTCTCTTCAGCACTGCCTCGGTCTTTTCGGTCCGGCCGCAGCACAACATGCGGCGCAATTCTTGAAGTGTCGTCTCGCGGTTCTCCAGCAGTTCGGTCACGTAACCCAGCGTGCGAATAGCCGCGGCCAGTTTCTGGTATCCGGCTTCACCTAACGGCTCACGCACTCCCTCGACAATCGCTTCCAGTTCCCCAGCGCGGACCTCCAGCCTGTGGAGCGGCTCCATCTACGACTCCCCAAGCAGCTGGCGGAACCGGGGCGTCAGTGCATAGCCCAGCATTTGTTTGATGGAGCGGTTCGGCCGGTGTGTCTGATCGTCTTTGCCACGGCCGGTCGTCTCGCCCAACACCACCCAATTGGCCGCCCGGTAACAGGTTCCGCGAAACCGTTGGGTATCCACAAAGGTTTCCAGAAAATAGATCGGGTGTCCGTAAACGCGCTCCCAATCTTGCGACAGCGCCTGCGCCATCCGGCCGAGGATGTGCGAGGCCAGGTGTGGCGTCTGCACCCACGGCAAAATTAGAAAGCGCGTGTTGTAGGCGATGAAGCGGATGTTCGAGCGCCGTGCTTCGCCGCTCCACCCGATGTAACGGTCCCGGCAGCCCAGGTGCCGGGGCGCCGAGCCCCACGCCAAACAAGCGATCGGCCGCCCCTGCGCCCATGCTACATATTTTAGATGTTCGCCAACGGGCTGCTCGTAGCCCAGGTAGTGATGTTGCTCGATCAGACTATTGAAGAGCGGCTCATCTCCGGTCCGCCGTACCTGCTTCAGCTCGAGGGGGCGCAGTTGACTCAATGGGCCGCCCATCGGTGTCGTGTCGATCAGCATCGGCGCTGGCCGCTCGCGATGCGCCAGCGGATTGGGGGGACGATAGCGCACCGGCGGCAGCTGGATCTGTCCGGCGCGGTGCAACATTAATAG
>JBGPEF010000638.1:0-3148 GCA_041482675.1 Tepidisphaeraceae bacterium
CCCCTTACGACGTGGTATCATTCCTCCATCGCCGCACGGGGGCCACCAGGAGTCCCGACCCATGATTCACACCAGACCATCACTCAGTATCGCACTAATAATCCTCGCCCTCCTCCCCTCCCTCGCCCTCGCCCAGAACAACGGCGGCAACGGCAACAACAACCAGATCTTCGGCATCTCCGTCAACCCCGACGGCGCAATCGAATTCCGCCAGAAGGATGCCAACTCCGAGCTGGCCAAAATCAAATCCCGCCGCCCCTCCAAAGAAGCCCCCGCCGACGCCGACAAACGCCTCAAATTCGTCTCGCTGGTTAAAAGCTCCAACGAATTGCGCAACGCCATAGAATCCAACCAACCCATCCCCGACCAACTGAAATATCTCCAGGGTCTCACCCAAATCCGTTACATCCTCCTCTACCCCGACGACAAAGACCTCCTCATCGCCGGCCTCGCCGAAGACATCGACGCCTCCAACCCCATGCAGCCCCGCGGCAAGCTCACCGGCCGCCCCATCCTCCAACTCGATGACCTGATCACCGCCCTCCGCCGCGCGGATGGCCCCGATGCCCGCAAACCCTTCGGCTGCTCCATCGACCCTCCCCCCAATGCCGTCGAGCGCGCCCAGGCCGTCCTCCAGCGCGTCGGCTCATCCGACCGCGCCCTCCTCGCCCGCGAAATGGCCCGCGAAATGGGCCCCCAGCAGGTCCGCCTCTTCGGCGCTCCCCCCGACTCCCGCCTCGCCTTCATCTGCGTCGCGGCCGACTATCAGCTCAAGCGCTACACCACCGTCGTCGATCCCTTCCCCCTCCCCGGCATCGGCCACCCCATCGACAACTCCCGCCCCGCCGGCAACGGCTTCTGGTTTGAAGTGAGCTACGACAAACTCCTCGTCTCACCCGACAACACCGCCTACGAAATCCGCGGCCCGCGCCTCAAGCTCCAGGCCGGCGCAATCCCCTTCGACACCAAAGGCGCCACCGACCGCGCCAAAGCCTGGACCGCCAATGTAAGTAAAAACATCCCCGCCCTCGCCGCCGCCGTGCCCATTTATGCCGACCTCCAAAACGTCGCCGACCTCGCGTTGCTCGCAAGCCTGATTCAAAAAGACAACCTCGCCCACCGCGCCAGTTGGGACATCGCTTGGCTCCTCGATCCCGCCCACTACACCACCCGAAGCATCCCCATCCCCCGCACCTGCGACACCATCGTCAACTACGCCGCCGGCTCCCTAACCGCCGGCGGCGTCAGTCTCGACCCCAGCTCCCCCCTCACCGACGACAACCGCGAGAGAGATGAAAAAGGTGCCCTGGAGCCCATCCGCCACAGGGGAATGACCCACAACGGTGCGACTCAAAACCGTTGACATGCGGCCGACCGGCTGTAAATTGGTCCCGGACATACATCAACTCTGGGCTTCTTCTCTGTGAGGGCAGGATGGGCATTCCACTTTTTTCACGCTCGCGCTTCCGCGCCGGCCGACACCGGCAATTTCGCGCTCTCGCCACGGCCGTCGCCACCCTTTTGTTCACCGCCTCCATCGCATTGGGCGCTCCCGCTGTGGTGACCGAAGTTCTCGCCGACGTCAAGGTCTCCGGTAAGGGCGCTGGCGCTGGCGGCGCGTCTTTCTCCGACCACGAGGTGAACCCCTACCAGGTCGTGGGTCCGGTCTACCACAACCTGACCAAAGCAGAAGACCGCGCGGGAGCTCTCAACGTTCAGATTACCGCCCTCGCTGAAAGCACCGCCTCTTCATCCGACACTCTTCACAGCCTGCACCTGCACATGCTCCTGTACTCTTTCGGCGATCCCATATTCGATCAGGGACACGCCGAGGCTTCCTCGACACTGGCAAAAACCATCACCCTCGACGGCGATTACCGCTACTCCTTCTCTTGGACGCACCTTTCGTTCAAAGATCAGTTCGCTGTCACCGCAGCCGTTCAAGACTTCAGTGAGTTCAGCGGGGCCGGCTCGAACGTCTACGGCGCCGATCTCAAATCACAACATCAAGACACCTCGCGGCTTAGTAATATCGCCCATGCCGGCGACGAATTCTCACTGATCTGTAGCGCTGCTATTTTTAGCGACAACACCGGCCTCCCGATCATTGGCTATCTCTTCGACGACACCATGAGCTTCCGGCTGCTTCCCGTCCCCGCCGGCACTTCGCAAAACCAGGCCCTCAAACCCGATCCCAACAACGAAGGCAAATGGCTCTTCCCCAACTATCCCTCCGGTCTTTGGTATGACCCACCCTCTGCCAGCGAACTGGTCTTTCACATGACCGCCCCGGATGACCCCTTCACAGCCCCGGATACCCTCTTCAACTCCATCCTCGATTTCCCCACCGGCCTTAATGCACCCGTCAGCATCTCCGCCGAAGGCCAGCTCCTGGGCACCTTCGGCCCCGGCCAATCGCTTGATTTCGTCGCGTTACTCGGCCACGGCGTCGATACCTTCACCGCCTCCGGGATCGATCCGCCGGCAGTCGGGGGAGATTCGCCTGGCTTTGCGCTGAAGCTCGGCTTCAACATGGCGACGGCCGATTTCGAGATCACCGCACCGGCAGCCGTGCCGGAACCAGCCGGAATTCTTCTTGCCGCCGGCGCAATCTCCATCCTGGCAACTCTCCGACGCCGCCATTGAAGGGGCGCGGCTTTCTCTTGAATGGCCGGATTTACTTCTGCCCCTGCTCCCCAATCACCCGAATCTTAATATTCCTAAACTCCAACCGCGCCGTGTGATCCTGCAAACAGATATGCCCCTTCATCGGTGGCTCTTTAAAATATTTCATGTCCTTGAACTTGCTCTTGGCCACCAGCTTCTTCCAGTCCGCGCTCCCCAGCTCATACTCGACCATCTTCGTCCCATTGAGCCAGTGCTCGATGTGCGGCCCATTCGCCACGATCCTCGCCTCATTCCACTGCCCCAATCCCCGATAAACATCCCTGGCCGGCGCATACAGGTCATAACACGCCCCGGCCAACTCCTTCACACTTCTTCCTGGATACGCCGGATTATCCAGAATCTGGCATTCCGGCCCGGTGTGCCACGACGTCGTCTCATCCTCCGACGCGCGAATGACAATCCCGCTGTTCCCGGCCTTGTCCACGATCTTCCAATCCACCTTGAACTCAAAATTATCAAA
>JBGPEF010000639.1:0-3147 GCA_041482675.1 Tepidisphaeraceae bacterium
AGGAATATTGGCTGAAGCCCAAGGGAAAATATCTGCTTCAGGTTTGCAGGTCGCTTTCGTGCGAGTTGTGCGGGTCGAAGCCGATTACGGATCATATTCGCAAAAAACTGGCGATTGAGGTGGGGGAGACGACGGCGGATGGGAAATTTACGCTGGTGGAATTGGAATGCCTGGGGGCCTGCGGCACTGCGCCGGTGGCGCTGGTGAATGATGTGCTGTATGAGGATCTGACAACGGAGACGCTGGATCGGGTTTTGGATGCGCTGCCGGAGGATCCGCACGATTTTAAGGATCCGGTGGTCACATGGGAGAAGAAGCACTAACGGATTGTTATGGGCGAAAAGAAGAAAGGCGCGGGATTCTTCGGATGGCTGGGCCGGCAGGTGGGGTACGTGAAACGGGCCGTGAAGATGGATGTGACACAACAGATCGTCCATCGGGAAGAGAAAGTCGAGGAGGCGAAGTTGCCGGATAAGCCGAATGTGACGTTGAGAAGAACCGTCATCGATGAAGTTATCGTGAAGAAGAAGCAGAGTTGAGACATAGGAATTGAGATGGCATTTAGCGAACCAGTTTTGACCAAGCGTATCCCGCTGGAGCCGACGCGGCGGAAGATTGTCTGGTATGACGACTACGTGAAAAGCGGCGGATATTCAGCGCTGAAGAAGGCGCTGGAAATGAAGCCGGATGAGATCATCAAGACGGTGATCGATTCGGGACTTCGAGGACGGGGAGGTGCGGGGTTCAGCGCGGGGCAGAAGTGGTCGTTTATTCCCAAGGAGAAGAAGGGGCCGCATTACATGGCCGTGAATGCGGATGAATCGGAGCCGGGGACATTCAAGGATCGATATCTGCTCGATTATGACCCGCACCAGATGCTGGAGGGGATTGCCATCGCATCGATCGCGACCCAGTGCGATGTGGCGTATGTGTTCATCCGCGGCGAGTTTCATCGCGAGGCGAAAATTCTCCAGCGGGCGATTGAAGAGGCGTACGCGAAGAAGGTTTTTGGCAAGCAGGGGATTTTTGGGAGCAATATCAAGGTCGAGTGCCACATGCACCGCGGGGCGGGGGCGTATATCTGCGGGGAGGAGACGGGATTGCTGGAGGCGCTGGAAGGAAAGCGCGGCTGGCCGCGGAATAAGCCGCCGTTTCCGGCCATAGCGGGCGCGTTTGCGCGGCCGACGGTGATTAATAATGTGGAGACGCTCTGCTGCGTGCCGCACATCATCGATCGTGGGCCGGTGGAGGGGCCGAAATGGTTTAAGAGCATGGGGACGCCGTCGTCTCCGGGCCCGAAATTGTTTGGGATGAGCGGGCATGTGAATCGGCCGGGGGTGTATGAGGATGAACTGGGGATTACGCTCGACTACGCGATCAACAAACTCGGTGGCGGGATGAAGGGTGGGAAGTATAAGGCGGCGATTTGCGGTGGGATTTCGATGGGAGTTTTGGGGCCGAACCAACTGGATATCAAGCTGGATTTTGATGATGTACGGTTTCGCGGTGGATGTCTCGGTTTAGGGACTGCCGGGATGATCATCATGAATGAACACACCGACATGGTGGCCGCGCTGCGCAACTGTGTGCGGTTTTATGCCCACGAATCGTGCGGGCAGTGCACGCCATGCCGCGAGGGGGCGACATGGATGCACAAAATCCTCAACCGCATTCTGGATGGGATGGGGCGGGCCAAGGATCTGGAGATGCTGCTGGAGCTGGAAAAAACCATGGGGATCATGCCTGGGACGACGATCTGCGGACTGGCGGATGGGACGGCGTGGGCGACGCGGACGTTCATCAATAAGTTTTACGATGAGTTTGCAGCGGCATGTCCGGAGGAGCCGCCGGCGATGCGGGTGCCGCTGACGATTCGGCGGGGCACGCACAATGTGGCGACGCCGATGGGGTTTAACACGCGGTAATCAGTCTGAGCCCAGCGCTTGCTCGTAGGCTTCGATCGAGCGCTGGGCCACGCGCGGCCAGGTGAAACGGGATTCGATGAGCTGGCGGCCGGCTTGCCCCATTTCTTTGGAGCGGGCGGGATCTTTGAGGATGCTCTGAATGGCCCTGGCAATTTCCTGCGCATCCAGCTTCACCACAAAACCGGCGTTTACTTCAGCCACTTCGGGGAAGTGACAATCCATTGAGATGACAACGGGGATTTCGCACGCCAGCGCCTCGGCGATCGCCATGCTGAAGCCTTCCTGGCGGCTGGGGAGGCAGAAGCACGAAGCGCCGCGGAACGCGGCCAGCTTTTGCGGGCCATAGAGCGGACCGACGATGTGAACGCGCGAGTTGAGGCCGGCGCGGGCAATTCGCGCCTGGAAGTCGGCTTGTGCTCCGTCATCCGGACCGGCGACGACCAGCTGTAAATCGGCGTGGGAGGTGGCACAGATCGCAAAGGCATCGGCTAGATAATCAAGACCTTTTTTGTAATGCAGGCGAGAAAGGAAGAGGACGTAGGGCTTCGTGTTCAGTGCGGGATGCGCGTTGTGGAATGCATCTCTTGACGGCATCGGCTCGAGCTCTTCCAGGAAAATTCCATTGGGGATGAGGTGGCGGCGATCATGCAAGTCCCGGGGCTCGAGAAGATCCCTTTCATCGGCGTTCAGGACGTGTAGGAAGGCTGCGCGATCGAGCATGTGCCGATAGCCCAGAAGTAAGGCGATTTGCTTTTTCAATCGTCGTTGGCGCATGCTCCAGGGGTCGAGCATTCCGTGCGGGGCAACGACGTACGGAATGCGCGCGCTGTCCGCAATTCCGGCGGCGGATTTAAGAATCGGATCCCAGATTCCGTGAAGGTGGATGATATTCACGGAGGGGATAAGCCGGCTCAGCTCGCGTTTGGCCGCGCTGGCGGTGAAGCGTTCAAGGCGACTGTTGCTGGTGATTCGATGGCTACAAACCAGCTCATGATGCGGAATGGTTTTCCAATATGCCGCGATTCGCTCGGCGGCGGAAGGACCTTCGTACGAAGCAACATGAATCTCGTGTCCCAGCGCAGCTTGAGCGGCGGCGAGGCGGGTCACGACCGCCGGTGGGCCTCCGGCGGCCGGATCGAGCGTGGTGATGACATGGAGAATCTTCATTCAGATCGATCAGAGTGGTTGGAGCGGAGCGGGAATTGAATCATTGCGCTTTCTG
>JBGPEF010000640.1:0-3128 GCA_041482675.1 Tepidisphaeraceae bacterium
AGGCATCTGGAGATCGGGATTGCCGTAGCGAACGGCTTCGACGAGCAGGCTCTTTTCAGGATCGCCGGCGACGAATGCCGGCTTGCCGGACTCGCCACCTTTGAGCGCCAAGTCGCGGGAATCGAGCTTGAGCGAACCCTTGAGCTTCTCTGATGTTGCGCTGTGGCACTTGAAGCAGTTTTCAACCAGCAGCGGCCGGATTCGCTTCTCAAAAAACTCGACATTCTCCGCCGACGGCTCAACCGCCTGCGCTGCGGCCGCGCATAGCAGCAGGAAGGGGAGAATTAGCTGCCATTTGCGCATCACGAGTTGGGCCATTATAGAGAGGTATCGCAGCGATGCGCGATCGTTCATGCGCGGCCTGTGAAACTGGGGAATTTGCCGCGTCATTGCAACAAATTTGCGAAAATGTGATGTGCGCTTAAAAATTCTGCTAAGAATTTTTGCCCATCGACCGTTCTGGTATAGATTACAGTCTAGTCATATTAACTTTTACCATCGAGAGGAGCCCCGCATGCGGAGGGCAATCCCAGCCGTCGCAGTCTCGACAATTCTCTTAGGCGCGGTCGCTCCGGTCCTCGCCGATCCCCAATTCAGCGGCCCGTACGGAACTGCCGGCAGCTACAACGTTTACGAGTTTGTCCGCACCGCCAAAACCTGGGATGAAGCCCGCGCCGATGCGCGAACTCGCTCGTTTGGCGGGGTTTCGGGCACTTTAGTTACCATCAACAGCGCTGACCACAACGCCTTCGTCGATAACTTCGGCCGCGGCGACTGGTGGATCGGATTGACCGATTCCAGCGCGGTCAGCACCATCGACGGCCAGACCATGCCCGGCACCGAAGCCGGTTCGACCAACGTCGGATGGGCCTGGGTCAGTGGCCAGCCCTTTACCTACAACAACTGGAACGGCGGCGAGCCCAATGATTGGCCGGGTTGGTCTCCTCCCGGTGAAGATGCCGTTCACAAGAGTGGCGGCGGCGGCTGGAATGACAATGCGGCCGGTCCCACCATCGGCCAGGCCCCCGATAGCCCCAAGTTTGGTTACGTCGTCGAATATCGCACCAATTCACCGACTCGCCCCGTCGATTTCCTCCCCGGCCCCGGCGCTGTCATGGGCGCCTTCGGCGTGCGCGAAATTCACAAGAATGGCGGCATGGGCAATCTGCTCGATGTCTATGACTCCGCCCACACGACACGTGATGCGGCCAAGGATGTCATCGACTACACCGCCCCGGTCATCAATGTCTGGGACAACGGCGGCAATGGCAACTTCGGAAACGATTCTCAATATCAGGCCGTCGCGCTGGGTCGCGCCATCGATCCTGCGCCTGGCGATGAAGACGATGTGAACGACATCATGCTGCTGGCCACCGGCAAGCTCCGCGTCGGTCCCGGCAAGGGCGGCACTTACACTTTCGGCGTCAATTCCGACGACGGCTTCAGCGTGATCATCAGGGGCAAATCGTTCACCAACGCGGCCGGGCAGGCCGGCACCAGCACCGCCGGGGGCATCTTCACTTTCAATGACGGGCGCGGTGTTCAGGATTCCTTCGCCCAGGTGGACCTCCCCGAAGGCGATTATGATGTTCAGTTCGTCACCTGGGAAGGCGGCGGCGGCGCGGCGGCCGAATTCTTCGTCGCCAAGGGCGCGCTCACCGCTTTTGACGCGAACAAGTTTGCCCTGGTTGGAACGGGCGAAAAAGATGTGCGGCGCAAGGCCCCGTTGGTCGGCCCCAATCACATCAGCGTCGCCAACTTCAACGGAACCACAAGCCTGACCGAGGCGCTGGCCGCCGTGCAGGCATTCAAGGCCGGCACGCGCACCGCTGACGCAACGGGCAATTATAACGTCGTCAACTTCGCCGATCCCGAGGCAGCGGGCGCGAACAGGGGCGGGACGGTCGCCTATCCGAACAACACCGCGGCCGACGACAATAACTTCGCCACCTTCGCCACCGGCTTCATGACCGTCAACGAAGCCGGCAAGTACACCTTCGATGTGCTGGCCGATGACTCGATGTTCTTCCGACTTTTGGATGGCTCCGGCAATCCGGTGGCGCTTTTCAGCACCACGGCCAACGCCGCCGACAGCAACGGCGACTCGATCAACGATGCCTTTCACAACGACGGCGGGTGCTGCGGCGATGTATTCGGCACCTACGACCTGGGCCTGGGCAACTACATCTTTGAACTGGTCAACAACGAACAGGGCGGCGGCGCATCGACCGTTCTATACGCCGCGCTGGGGCAACACACCAGTTTCGGCCCCCAGTTCCAGCTTCTGGGCGCGAACATCGATGACACGCTCCACTACGACGGCCTCCAGCTCGTCCCCGAGCCCGCATCCCTCGCCATGCTGGCGATGGGCCTGATTCCGCTGCTGCGGCGGCGGCGCCGGTAGGTTGGCGGTATAGGTTGACTAAAAACGAACGTGGACGGGCGCTGCAAAGCCCGTCCACTTTTGTTTTGGAGATGCGGGGACACGGGCAGGATGCCCGTGCTACGAAGCCAGAATCCGATCGAGCCGCGCTGAGACATCCTTCATCTTCTCCAGATCCCCCCCGCCGACTTCCGCCGTGGCCCAGCCGCCGCTGTAGCCGACATCGTCCAGCGCCTTCATGATCGCCGGCCAATCATTGTCCCCCTCAAGCAGCAGCACCCCAAACCCCGCGCCCGGCCCCTGCGTATCGCGCTTCTTCTTGCTGTATTCCTTGATGTGCAGTTTGACGATCCGCTTGCCCAGTATCCGCACCCACTGCTCCGGCCAGCCATAGTTGATGACATTGCCGATATCAAAATGCCAGCCGACCCACGGGCTCTGGAACTCATCAATGTAGCGCGCTGCCTCCAGAGGGCTCAGCAGGAACGAGTTCCACACGTTCTCTATCGCAATCTTCACCCCTGTTTCCTCGGCCACCGGAATCGCCTTGCGAATCTCCTCCTGCGAGCGCTTGTAGGCATCGTCATAGCTAACCGCCTTGTTCACCACCGCCGGCACCAGCAGCACGCTGGTGCCGCCATGAAGCTTGCATTCACGCAAAGCCTTCTTGAGCATCTCCACCGCCGTGGCGCGCCGGGTGGGATCCGGATCGGAAAGCGTGGTATTCCAATGCACGGCATCAACG
>JBGPEF010000641.1:0-3118 GCA_041482675.1 Tepidisphaeraceae bacterium
CAACCTCCTCCCCAAAGATACTTCCATCGGCGGCCTCGACCTGGCCATCGGCTTCAAACCCTGCCGCTGGGTCGGCGGCGATTACGTCGACATCATCACCACCTCCGACGGCCGCACCCTCCTCGTCGTCGCCGACGTCTGCGGCAAGGGAATGGGCGCAGCCCTCCTCGCCGCCAGCCTCCATTCCGTCGTCCGCGTCGCCGTCCGCTCCGCCATGCCGCTCGCGGAGCTTATGCGCCATCTCAACGAGCACCTCTGCCAGATGCTCGCTTCCCAATCCTTCGTCACCATGGTCTGCGTTTTAATCGACCCCAAAACCGGCCAGCTCGAGTGCGTCAACGCCGGCCATCCTCCCGCCATGCTCATCCGCTCCGACGGCGAAGTCCGCATGCTTCAATGCGCTGAAAACTTCCCCATGGGCGTGCAAATGGACCCGCTCACGTCCCAAACCGAATCCATGCACCCCGGCGAGTTGCTCCTCATGTTCACCGACGGCCTCAGCGACCTGACCGATTCCTCCGGCCACCGCCTCGGCACCGACGCCGTCAAAGATCATCTCAAGGAAATCTACCAATCCCACCCCAACCTCCCCGCCTCCGACCTCAGTGCCAAACTCACCGCCATCCTCGACTCCCTCGAAAGCAGCGCCATGGCCCAGGACGACCGCACCTTCCTCCTCGCCCGCCGCACCTAACTCTTTGCAATGACTCAATGAGTCAATGATTCAATGACTCAATTCCTCACATCCTCTGCCTCCCACTAATCGCATCCGCCAGAATATTCCGATTCGCATACTCAATATTGCTCCCCGCCGGCAACCCCCTCGCCAATCTCGTCACCTGCACATTCGGATACTGCCCCAACATCGACTGAATGTGCAGCGCCGTCCCATCCCCCTCCATGTTCGGATTCGTCCCCATGATCACTTCTCTCACATTCCCACTCGCCAGCCGCTTCACCAGCGCATCAATCGTCAAATCCTTCGGCCCCACATCATCCAGCGGCGCGATCCGCCCCAGCAGCACGTGATAAACCCCCTTATAAAGTCCCGTCGATTCCAGCGCCAGCAAATCCTTCGGCTGCTCCACCACGCACACCAATCCCTGATCCCGCGACACATCCGCGCAAATCCCGCACGGATCATCCTCCGTCAGATTAAAGCACACCGAGCAATTGCGAATCCGCGTCTTCACATCCCGTATCGCATCCGCCAGCTTCAACGCCTCATCCGGCCGCTGTTTCAGCAAATGAAACGCGATCCGCTCGGCCGACCTCATCCCTATCCCCGGCAGCCTCGCCAATTCATTGATCAATGACTGAACGCTTTGCGTGTAACTACTCATCTTGCCGCAATTATAGAGCCCAGCAGTGCGCCAAAGCGAGAACATCAAACGGCGCGACTGACATTTCCTCCGCCCTCTTTCGTAGGGCCTTTCGTAGGGTCTTTCGTAGGGGCGGCTTCAGCCGCCGATCCCTGTGCTCCCGACACCGCTGGTAGGGCGCATGGAAAATGGGTGGCATGGAAAATGGGTGGCATGGGCAGCGGTACTCCGATGCCCGTGCTATTGCCACGCCGCATTCCAACGTCGACCAGCCCCGCCCGCTCGCCACCCTCCTCAAATCCCCAAACCCTCGGTACAAGAATTGCTCAACACTCTCCACGTGAGACCGCACCATCTGCTCCTCCTCCTCTCCCTCTCGCTTTCGGCCACCTCCGCCCTCGCCGATCCTCCCACCACCCAACTCGCCCCCGATCTCCAACCCCTTCTCCGCGCCCTCTCCGCCGACGATTGGCTCACCCGCGAACAGGCCCAATCCCGCCTCGAGCAACTCGACCCCACCGCCCGCCCCCTCCTGCTCGGCATCATGCGCCAAACCACCAACCACGACATCCGCGCCCGCCTCGAAGCCGCCCTGCGCACCATCGACGACAACAGCAGAATCTCCCCCACCCTCGTCACCCTCTCCCTCAAAAACGTCACCGCCCGCCAGGCCTTCAGCGAATTGGCCAAACAAGCCAACATCCGCATCGACGTCTCCGACCTCGAGCGCGAGGATCAGCCTCGCTTCTCCATCGACCTCCCCCAGCAGTCTTTCTGGCAGGCCCTGCGCCAGTTGTGCGTCAAGACCGCCCTCCAGCCGGAAATCCGCGGCCAGCCCCCGCAAATCGTCATCGACTCCCTCGCCACCCGCTGGTCCTGCCGTCCGGCCTCCGCCCACGGCTCGTTCCTCGTCGTCGCCGACCGCATCGAGCGCGACTACAAGGTCGATCTCGCCAGGCCCGATGAGCTTCAACACCGCTTCATCCTCCAGCTCACCGCCTACAGCGATCCCAAGCTCCTCATTCTCAAAAATGCCCGCGACACCAGGCTCGAAGAAGCCATCGACGAACGCGGCAACTCCCTCCTCCCCCCCCAAGAGCAGGAATACGTCCCCGAATCCTCCGACTATCGCGCCCGCTGGGAATGGCGCCTCTCCGCCAGGCTCCATCACCCCGATGGCGCGGGCCAGCGCATCGCCCGCCTTCGCGGCTCAGCCCAATTCCTCGTCCGCACCCAGTTCCAGACCTGGGAACTCTCCCAGATCATGACCGTGCAAAACGCCACCCGCACCATCGCCGGCTCCCGCCTCACCATCGAAGGCCTCGCCCGCGGCGATGAAGGCTACACCCTCCGCATCCGCGGCCAGGGCGCGCTCTGCGGCCTCATGTCCCCCGGCCTCGCCGATCAGTTCGAAGCCATCCGCCGCTCCATCCGCCTCCTCGACAACCACGGCCGCGCCTTCGCCGTCGATTTCGCCGGCGGCTCCGGCCGCGAAGACTGGTCCTATCTCTTCACCTTCAAACCCACCCCCGCCCAAGACGCCACCGCCGAACCCGCCAAACTAATCTGGGACGTCCCCACCGAAGCCAAAATCCTCACCGTCCCCTTCGAATTCACCAATCTCCCCCTGCCCTGAACTCGTGGCACGGGCATCCTGCCCGTGTCTTCATCCCGTACCACGGGCATCCTGCCCGTGTCTTCGTCCCTCAATCGTGGCATGCCCGCCCCGCCCATGGTTCCGCTCCCGGCCTTTCCCCCCCATCATTTCCGTTTATACTCCCGCCCATGCCCGCCAA
>JBGPEF010000642.1:0-3114 GCA_041482675.1 Tepidisphaeraceae bacterium
AGAAGCTCCTCGACACTCCCGGCGACGCCGACATCCTCTCTGCCCGCGACAAGGCCATGCTCGAAGTGCTCTATTCCAGCGGCATCCGCGTCAGCGAGCTGGTCGAGCTCGACCTGTCCGACCTCGATCTCCAGGAAGGCGTGCTCAGAGTGAAAGGCAAAGGCCGCAAGGATCGCCTCACCCCCATCGGCAGCCAGGCCATCAAAGCGCTCCAGCGTTACTTCGAATACCGCACCTCCGAGCGCCAGAACAATGAGCCCATGACCGGCCGCGTCTTCCTCAACAAACACGGCACCTCATTGAGCACCCGAAGCGTCCGCCGCAAGCTCGACAAATACCTCGTGGCCGCCGGCCTCGATCCCGGCATCAGCCCCCACACCCTCCGCCACAGCTTCGCCACGCACCTCCTCAACAACGGCGCGGATCTCCGCAGCGTCCAGGAACTCCTCGGCCACCAGAGCCTCAGCACCACCCAGGTCTACACCCACCTGACCACCAGCCACATAAAAAAGGTCTACGATCAGGCCCATCCCCGCGCCGGCGCACCCAACGTCCCCCACCCCGCCTCCAACCAGAATCCCCCGTACTATCCGGCCAAGGCTGGCTAAACGAAGACTACAGCATCCCGCTCCTGAGGCGTGGCCCGCACGGTCCACGCCTTTTTTATTTTCCCAATCAATTTCATCCCTCCATGCGTGTTGCGCCTGACCGTTGCCCATATGACATTTTCAAAAATTATTTTCTTCGACTTTCCCAACGAACTCTCAATTTCCGTTGCGCAACCCAGTTCAAAACGTGTCCGTTTGCGCAACACGGGGGGATATATAGAGAGACATAGTGCGCACGAGAGTGATGGACAAATCGATTCCCCCAGTTCCCCGCCAGCTTATGGCCTGGCTCCCCCCGCGCGCTCCGCCCTCGTTCCCACCGTGTGAAGCAGTTTGTGAATTGCCCCCGCGGTTCATAACTCGCAGCGCTCCAACCACTAACGATCCTTCGCCATGCCCGGAAATTCACATTTTTCACACGCTTAGGTTCCTCCTTCCCCTCCGGAATTGCTCTTCCATCCCAACCGATTCGCGCCGGCACACGCTAAAATATCCCGCCCACATCATGCGACTCATCCTATTCTTTCTGCTCTTCTCGACCTCCCTCGCGCTCGCTGATTCCCCTACCAAACCAATCAGTTTCAAGGATGACATCTATCCGCTTCTCGAACGCCGCTGCTTCGAATGCCACCAGGGCCGCGATGCCGAATCCGGCTATCGCCTCGACCTCCGCGAAGAAATCCTCGGCCAAACCAACGGCCAACCCCTCGCCACTCCCGGCAACTCCGCCAACAGCGAAATCATCAAACGCATCACCGCCACCGACAAAACCCGCATGCCCCCCAAAGGCAACAAGCGGCTCAACGAATCCGAAATCGCTCTTCTCCGCTCCTGGATCGATCAAGGCCTGCCCTGGGACGACAAGCTCCTCCCGCCCCTGATCATGACCTCCGACCATTGGGCCTTCCAGCCCATCAAATCCCCGTCAATCCCGTCGCCAAACGCCTGGTGCAAATCCCCCATCGACAATTTCATCGCCGCCACCCACGAAGCCAAAAATCTAAAACCCGCCCTCCAGGCCGACCCCCGTACCCGCATCCGCCGCCTCACCTTCGACCTCACTGGCCTTCCCCCAACCCACGCCGAAGTCGAAGCCTTCCTCAATGACAAATCCGACAACGCCTACGAAAAACTCATCGACCGCCTCCTCGCCTCTCCCCACTACGGCGAGCGCTGGGGCCGCCATTGGCTCGATGTCGCCCGCTACGCCGACACCGAAGGTTATGAGATGAACTATCCGCGCCCCTTTGCCTGGCGCTTTCGCGACTGGGTCGTCAAAGCCTTCAACGATGACAAACCCTTCGACCAATTCATCCGCCAGCAAGTCGCCGGCGACGAAATTACTCCGTATTCCGATGAAAACCTCATCGCCACCGGCTTCCTCGCCTCCGCCCGCTACAGTTGCAACGAAGATGATCTGCACCGCCAGCGGATGGATGTCCAGATCGACATCACCAACGCCACCGCCTCCAGCCTCCTCGGCCTGACTCTCGGCTGCGCCCAATGCCACAACCACAAGTTCGACCCGATCACGCAAAAGGACTACTACCGCTTCCAGGGCTTCTTCGCGAAGGGCCAACTCCTCAATCTGCATTTGAAGAATCCGCAGCTCTGGAAGGAGTATGAGGCCGCCAATCCGAAGCCACCCAAGCCGCAAACTTTCGGCTTCTACTCCCCCCTCAGCCCCAACAACGTCGAGGCCGAACCCCTCAAAGCCGTCTTCGTCCTCCCTTACAAACCCGACGAGCTGAAAAAATCCGACGCCCACATCCTCGTCCGCGGCGACATCCACAAATCCGGGCCAATCGTCTCCCCCTCCTGGCCCTCCGTGTTCAAATCCGAGCCCGCGCCCGACAAAATCACCACGTCACCCCGCACAGCCCTCGCCGACTGGCTCGTTGATCCCCAAAATCCCCTCACCGCCCGCGTCTACGTCAATCGCATCTGGCACTACCATTTCGGCCGCGGAATCGTCTCCACCCCCGGCGATTTCGGCCTCAAAGGCTCGCCACCCTCTCACCCCGAGCTTCTCGATTACCTCGCAAGTGAGCTACTCCGCCACAAATCCACCAAACAACTCCACAGACTCATTCTCCTCTCCGCGACCTATCGCCAATCCTCGCGCGGCGATGCAACCAGCAGCGAGAAAGATCCCGAAAACATCTACCTCACACGCTTCAAACCCCGCCGCCTCGAGGCCGAATCCATCCGCGACGCCATCCTCGCCGCCAGCGGCGAGCTCGACATTCAAATGGGCGGCCCACCCGTCCCCCGCGCTGCCGAAGCCAATCACCCGCGACGCTCACTCTACCTAACATTAGATCGCAACGATTTTCCCGACATGCACACTTTCTTCGACGGCCCGGCCACCACCGAATCCTGCGCCCGCCGCCAAACCTCCACCATTCCCCTCCAGCCGCTCTATCTCCTCAACGACAACTGGATGCTCGATCGCGCCCGCGGCCTCGCCGACCGCATCCTCACCTCCGCCGGAACTGACACCGAC
>JBGPEF010000643.1:0-3113 GCA_041482675.1 Tepidisphaeraceae bacterium
GATGTTGTCCGCGCCGGCGCCGCCGTAGATGGTGTCGTTGCCGGCGCCGCCATTGAGGATGTTTGCGCCGCCGTCGCCGACGATGCTGTCGTTGCCTGCGCCGCCAAGCACGTTTTCAATCGAGATATCCTGATCCCCTTCCCCACCTTCGCCATCGTTGGCCGCGCCGTCGAGCCTCACGGTCACATCGTGTCCGGACGCTCTATCCGCATAATCCACCCAGTCACTCCCGCCCTGGCCGTAAAACACATCGGAGCCACCGCGGCCGCGCAGCGTGTCGTTGCCAGATCCGCCGTCCATGATGTTGCCTCCGTCGTTGCCTTCCAGCCAGTCATTGCCGCTTCCGGTGAATAGGTGTTCCACGTCGGTGTGCACGTTGTCGTTCTCGGAGGTCGCCCCGTCATTGGCGGTGCTGTCGTTCATGGTGATGTGCAGATTGCTGGCCCTGTTGTCATAATAAGCCTGATCATCGTCACTGTCGTCGGTGCTGCCGGTCCCACCATAGATGTCGTCCGTCCCCACAATGTCTCCGTCAGTGGACGAGTCGCCCCAGAGGGCATCCTGCCCGTGGCCGCCCCTGAGGGTGTCGTTGTTTGCTCCCCCTTCCAGGAAATCATTGCCCGCCTCCTGGTTCGTATAAGGAGAGGTGCCGGCCCCAACCCAGTCGTTGCCCGTGCCTCCATAAAGGTTGTCGATGCCATCACCACCAAAACAGGTGTCGTTGTTCGCCTCGCCATAGACCTGATCGTTGTCGCCCTGGCCATCCAGAAAATCAGCGCCATCGCCGCCGTAGAGCGTGTCATTACTGTCACCGCCCCGGATCGAGTCTCCGTCTGCGCCGCCCTCGATGTAATCCAACTCGCCAGCGCCGGTCAGCGTGTCCGCGCCGTCCTGGCCGTAGATGCTCACCGGGTCGTTGTTGCTCGAATTGATAGTTATGGTGTCGGCCCCCGTGGAAGTGGCGTTTGGGTCGGTTGAATTTCCGCCATACACTGCAACGGAATTGGCGCGTTTCTGCGTATCTCTGCATACCTCTGTGGACCCCTCCTTCACGTACAACTGAGAGTTGACACTGTCCCAGTACACCGTGATGACATTGTTGACACTATCGTCTCCGAGGATTTGGTATATGTCGGAATTGACGCCTTGATACGTACACGTCAAACTCAACAATCTCCGCCCTTCCAACTGTTCCACGGTCGCCCACGCCACATCCCGCACCACGCGCTTGCTTTTCTTCTTCCAAAACATGTTCGCTCCTTCCCGTCATGGGGATAAAAAATCTCCGTTCACGTTCGCCCAGGCGAACGCGCAATTACGACTTTTCAGTTTTGCTCCGTCGAAAATCAGATAGGCGGAGCCCGCCGTTGCTCTATTTGCTGCCGCAATTCCCGCAGCATCCTCGCTCCCTACCAGGATGGATCCGAGGCCAGATTATCCGCGTTCCATAATCGCTGCTTTGCTGCCTCCTCAGGCACCGGTCGCCATTTCACCGATATATCTTGCTGCAAGTACCATTGAACATGCCCATCACAGAAAAGCACGTTTGCACCACCGCGATGAACGGTTCCAACCGATTGACTAGCCGGCCCCGAAATGATGTTGCTCATAACCCACATGTCCTCCCAACCATCCGCAGTCGAGTCGGCAACCAGGATGAAAGCTGACGGAGATTTCACGTTGGTGAATTTTCGGTCGAAAGGATATGGTTGTCGGTTAAAATGAATATCGTAATCAGGCCCACTTACACTCGGATTTCGAGTTGCCGATGATATTGCTGCCCCGCCATGATTAAAGCCATAGCTGAAATAGGTGCCATTCGACTGCGGGCTATTGAGAGTCGGCGAGCGGCCTCCGGCCAAAAGCCGCTCACCAGGTTGATATCCAAAGCGTTCGTAGAAATCGTCCGCATACAAAGCCAGTCCATCCATATCCGGGGTCCACTGGCAGCGAGCATCTTCCGCCGGGCAGTAGAAGACTTTCTGATTTCCATTGAGGAATTTGCGCAATCGCACCGGCCAGCAGTGAACAGAAGTCGCCGGCGCACTGGTGGTTATCTGGGCCGCAGGAAAATAACCATACTGCTGAGTGTACATCGTCATCGCCACGCCAAGCTGCCGCAGGTTGGATTGGCATTGAACCTGCACCGCTTGTCGCTTCGCGGCGATAACCAAGGGCAGAAGTATGGCAATCAGAATCGCAATGATCGCGATGACCACCAGCAGCTCGACAAGTGTAAACCCGCGATTTCTAGGCAGTTGCTTCTTCATAACCAACTCCTTGAGCACCACTGCGCAAACTTACCAACTTGGCCGCCAAAAATCACTGCACACGCGGCCTCGTGCATCTCCGCACGACTCGAACTGAAACGCAAGGACTCACACCACCCGCCGCAGGCACAGTGCCATCGGTGGCCGGCCGCCATCGGTTCCATTCGGCGCTTCTTCCAGCCGCCGAATCCGAAAACTGCCTCGGGATGGAGGCTCCCAGCCTGGGAGCGCCCAACCCGCCGCAGTTAATCATTCTTCCGCCATCACTTTCGCCAAACCCAAAACCCGCATCCGCGCTGACCTGAAGGGCGTCATCGGAATGAGGAACATCAGGTCCAGCACATCCATCAGCGATTGCACGCGCTTGTTCCCGGCCGAATCCTGCACCACCACCTGCTGGGCATGGGATGCGATCATCGACTCAATCGCATCCGCGATCTTCTCCCACCACTTTTCCGTGATCGACCGCATACACGCTCGATACTGAATCTGCCTCTTCCGCACCGCCTTGGCCGGCGAAGAGGGGTTCCAACTCTTCTTCCATTTCTCCAGTTCCTCTTCGAACTTCTGCTGAAAATCATCGCTTCGCAGCCAATTCACAATCTCCGGCGGCTGGTACCTGCCGAACCTGGCACCGCAGACTTCGCGCGCGATCATTCCCACCCGCCGCGTGTAGCCGCCGGCGGTCAACGACTTCAGCGCCGCCAGGATCGAGATCCGCGCCTCGACCAGCGACATCCGCGCCTGGAATTTCGGCGTGACAGCCAGTTGGACTTGCTGATGATTTTCAAGCTCAAAAGCTCGATCAGAAGTGAGTTGCTCAACCATCGCCAGCTCCTTCCA
>JBGPEF010000644.1:0-3112 GCA_041482675.1 Tepidisphaeraceae bacterium
CCCCCGAATAAACTCCACAATCTCCCCCGAAATCTCCTCCATCACCTTTCCCATCAAACCTCCCAAATCGCAAATTTAAAATCGCAAATTTAAAATCGCAAATCGCAAATCCAAAATCAATCCGATTCCCCCCTCGGCTCCCACTGCTTCCCCAACTGCCGATACTGCTCGATCAACGGCAACTCCTCCGGCCCCAGAATCAGCGGCGTCGCGCACTGCCCCCCCGAATCCCTCGGATCGCAAAACGTCACCGCCCGCGCCTCCCTTCGATGCCGCTCGATCACCCCCAGCGTAAATTCGGCCGTGAAAACATACCGATGCCGATCCCCCTGCGTCGCATAAATCATGTCAACAATCTTCAAATCGGCCACCCCCGAAATCGGAAACTCCCCCGCCACCCGCGCTGCCAGATTAAACAAGTCCGCCTGCGCATATTGCATCCCCCACTTCCCCGCCAGCTCCCGCAACCGCTTCCTATGCCCATGCCGCATCACCCGATGAATCGTCCACACCCCCGCCGTGATGCACAGCAGCGCCATGAAGATGATCGACGGCGAAACCTTAAACATGCGCCTCGACACTCACCCCCACCCCTATCCCTTCGCCGGCGGCGCTTGCCCCTTGGGCTGCTCCGGCGCTGGCACTGCCGGCGCAGGCCCTGCCGGCTGCGTCGCCGGCGCCTTCGTGCTCGGCAGCGGAAAATCAATCCCATAATTCGGCTGCACCGCCACCAGCCCGTTCTGGATCCAGTCCAGAATCTGCGCGTACCGCGTATCCTGCGCATTGCGATAAATAAACGCCCACCCCGCCGCCTCCGGATGATCAAGCTCCGCCCGCTCCCGCGGCAACCCAAACTGAATGATCAGCGAGTGGCCCGGATAGACGCGGTCAATCACCCTTCGCTCCACCTTGTCCACCGGCGCGGTGAACTGCGAAAGAATGTAAAAATTGGTGTAACTGACCGCATCATTGTCCGCCGGATTGTAAAGCAAAAACCGCCCCGCATTGCTCCCGCCATGACACGCCACCGACGCGCACCCCTGAAGCAGCGTCGGCTGCACCTTGCTCTTGTATTCCAAAATCGCCTGCGGATCGTTCAGGATCTTCACATCGGCCCGCATCTCCTTCGTCCCGTTCTTCAGGATATCCAGCGCCTTCAGTCCATCCGGCAGCACCGCGAAATCGCGCAGGTCGCGGTTGGCATATTCGACGAACCGCTTCACCACCCCATTATCCAGCCGCACCCGCACCCGCGGCTCCTCCTCGCGCAACTCAAACTGCTTGATCGTGTTGATCTGCTCCGCATTCAGCAGCCGCCGCTCCTTGATCACCCCCCCCACTGCCGGCCTCGTCCCCGCCGCCACACCCGCCGGCCTTCCCGGATTGGTCTTCTTCTCAAACAACATCGTCCGATCCACCGTCTGCCTCAGCATCACCGCATCCGCGTAATTCGGATCCAGCAAAATCGCCGTATCCAATTCCTTCCGCGCCAGCTCATATTCCTTGTTGTCATACAGCCATCGCGCAATCTCAAAATGCGACCTCGCCCCCGCATCCTTCGGCAGCGCGGCCACCCGCCTCTCATACGCCTCCTTGATCGTCCCCCCATACTCAATCCCCGCAATCTCATCCGCCTTAATGGTGATCTGCCCCGCCTTGGTGGCGATCGTCGCCCCATTCTCCCCGCGATCGGTGATATCCCCCTCGATGCTCCGCCCATCCTTCGTCCGCACCGTCCCCGGCCGGCCCAGCACAGATGCGCACAGGAGACAAACCAGCAACCCACCCACCACACAGCGTCCGATCATCGTTGTCTCCTCAAGTGAAGGCGTCCCCCAATCCTAAAGACGCCCCCCCCCACTGGCAAGAGATATCCGCTTCTCCCGACCCCACCGACCTAATTTCATCCCTCTCGTAGGGGCGGCTTCAGCCGCCGTCCCCTTCGCGCTCCCTACCAATGTGCCCAAATTTGAATTTCCCCCCCCACCAGACGATATTGCCCCCACATGTCCCACCCAACCGACCGGGGCGCAACCGCGGCCGCTGACTCCACCGGCCCCCTCCCCGGCGCTCGATCCACCCTCATCCTCCTCCTCCTCATCAACCTCTTCAACTACATCGACCGCCAGGTCCTCGCCGCCGTCGAGCCCGACATCCGCCGCGACCTCCTCCTCTCCAACGACCCCAACGATCCCAACGCCAAAGCCAAAATGGGCCTCCTCTCCACCGCCTTCCTCATCACTTACATGACCCTCTCCCCCGTCTTCGGAATCCTCGCCGAACGATTCTCCCGCTGGTGGATCATCGGCATCGGCATCGCCCTCTGGAGCATCGCCAGCGGCGCGGGCGGCTTCGCCCACCCCATGTTCGGCCTCTCCGCCTTCGCCATCCTCCTCATCACCCGCTGCTTCGTCGGCGTCGGCGAGGCCGCCTATGGCCCCGTCGCCCCCACCCTCCTCTCCGATTTCTATCCCCCCCGCATGCGCGGCCGAATCCTCGCCGCCTTCAACGTCGCCCTCCCCGTCGGCGGCGCTCTCGGCTATCTCCTCGGCGGCCAGATCGCCTCCCGCGACCCCGCCCACCAAAGCTGGCGCTATGCCTTCTACGCCGTCGTCATCCCCGGCCTCATCCTCTCCGCCGTCTGCTTCTTCCGCAGGGAGCCCAAACCCGGCTCGGCCGACGTCGGCGGCCCCGTCACCCGTCGCGCCCGCCTCGGCGATTACCTCCTCATCCTCCGCACCAAATCCTACATCTTCAACACCACCGGCATGACCGCCATGACCTTCGCCATCGGCGGCGTCGCCTGGTGGATGCCCGACTATCTCCTCACCCGCGGCGTCGCCCCCGTCTTCGGCATCGAGCCCCGAACCGTCTTCGGCGCAATCACCGCATTGGCCGGCCTCATCGCCACTATCGGCGGCGGCTTCGCCGGCGACGCCCTCCGCAACAGATTCTCCGGCTCCTACTTCCTCGTCTCCGGCATCGCCATGCTCCTGGGCGTCCCCTGCTTTCTACTGATGCTCAAACTCACCTTCCCCGCGGCCTGGGTCTTCCTCTTCCTCACCGTCTTCTTCCTCTTCTTCAACGCCGGCCCCACCAACACCATCCTCGC
>JBGPEF010000645.1:0-3071 GCA_041482675.1 Tepidisphaeraceae bacterium
CCCCCCCGCCACCCCCACTCCGCACGGCGTCAGCATCCCCGTCCTTGAATACGCCGAGGAAGACTAACCCCAATCAACTCATGCTGCTTAATGTTCGCGCGCTGACGAAGGGAAATTTCCCAAAATCGCTCACGTTTTCGGTGATGATCGTATGAACTCCGGCGTCGCGCATCGTGACCGCCAGAAACAGATCGTACCAGGCCGTCCCAGCTATCTTCAACGCAGCCCCTTCGCTGGCCGCGCGCATGACCGTGCCCCGTGTAGGGTACAGCTTGCCCAGCCGCCGCGAACGATACAATAGGCCTATCATGCGCGTAGCCTCCAGAGGCCCCATCGGCGGGTCAATCAGACGGCTCCGCGTCACCACCGCCGCAAACTCAATCAAATTCTGCGGCGCGATGCAGTAGCGGTCCGTCTCCCGCAGTCCCTCGTCGACCAGCCGCGCGGCTATCCCGTGCAACGCCGATCCACGATAAGCGGCATGCACCAGCACGTTCGTATCCAGCAGTGCTCGCGCCACATTCATCCTTATTCATAGATGTTCTGTCGCGAAATCGGCAGGTGCACGTTGCCATCCACCGCCCCCAGCGGGTCCGGCGCTGCTTCCGCGCTCTTGCGCTTTTCCCACGGCTTGTGCTTAGCCGGCTGCGCCATCATCTTCTGATAACTGCGCAGGCCAAAAACCCGCGATGCTTTCCCATTCCTCGGAACGACCACCACGACCTCATTGCGGGCGCACCGCTGCGTGATCCTGCCGGCCACCTTTCGCGTGATTCCTGCGGCCTTTTTGACTGTTTTTCGCCGCGACATCGCTCCTCCTTGCCGTGTTCAGCCACAATAATTATCGACGATTATCGTATAATGATCAATTCTTTATTTCCACAGAAAACAGGGCCGGCCGGAAATCCCATCTCCTGACATTTGAATTCCCAAATCTCAACTCTATAGTCTCTTACCATGATCCACGAAAACCTCTCCAACTCGATCGAATCTCTTTCGGCCCGGATGATCGCCATCCGGGACTCTCTTTGACCTCCCCACTAAACAGACCCGCCGCAAACAACTCGAATCCCAAATGGGCGAAACCGGCTTCTGGAACAACCAGGAGGCCGCCAAACCCATCATCCACGAGCTGAAGCTCCTCAAATCCCAGATCGACCCCCTCGAATCAATCCTCAAACAAATCGACGACGTCCGCGCCCTCTACGAGCTCGGCGAAGAAGCCGGTGACGCCGACTCCCTGGCCGAGGCCGACAAAATGCTCTCCGGCCTGGAAACCAAAGGCGAACGCCTCGAGCTCCAGGCGTTGTTGGGTGGCAAAAACGACCCCCTCAACTGCTTCTTCCAGATCCACGCCGGCGCCGGAGGCACCGAGGCCCAGGATTGGGCCGAGATGCTGCTTCGTATGTACCTCTATTTCTTCGAAAAACGCGGCTGGGATGTCAGTGAGGTTGACCGCCAATGGGGCGAGCAGGCCGGCATCAAAGGCGCAACCCTGCTCGTCAAAGGCGAATACGCCTACGGCTACTTAAGATGCGAGGCCGGCGTCCATCGCCTCGTCCGCCCCTCCCCCTTCAACGCCCAGGGCAAGCGCCAAACCTCCTTCGCCTCCGTCGATGTCGTCCCCGAGTTCGAGGAGGATGACACCGAGACCGAAATCCCCGACAAGGACCTGGAAATCGTCTCCTTCGCCCGCTCCGCCGGCCCCGGCGGCCAAAATGTCAACAAAGTCGCCACCGCCGTCCGCATCACCCACCTCCCCACCGGCATTCAGGTCGTCTGTTCGGTCGAACGCTCCAACGCCCAAAACAAACGCCTCGCCCTTTCCCTCCTCAAAGGCCGCCTCGAGATGATGGAACAAGCCAAGCGCGATGATGAGCTCAAAAAGCTCTATGGCGAGAAAGGATCCATCGCCTGGGGCAACCAGATCCGCTCTTACGTCCTCGACGACCGCCGCGTAAAGGACCACCGCACCAACGTCGAAACCACCCAGGTCGAGGCCGTCCTCGATCGTGGCGAGCTCGACCAATTCATCGACGCCGAGCTCCGCCGCAAGAAGGCCCAGCAGAAGTAACGGCCGTCAATGCGACTGCCGGCTATTTGGACATCGCACATGCCGCCGGCCACCGATAAGTTTCTCGCAGTCGCCCTGAGCTGGTCCGGCAAGCTGTATTTTCAGCGGCGACAGGATCTTCAGGTCCTGCTTTCCGCGCCTATCGTCCGCGGCCACATCCTCCAATTCGCCCAGCACCTCCAAAAAAGCTTTCCGGGAAAGTTTCAGGTGTCCATTCCCGTGGAGCCACGCACCCAAACCATTCGCTTTGAAGTGTTCGCAACTCCAAACGTTTGCTGGGCCCAAATCTCCTACGAGGGGCAGCCAGCTTGTTACGGTTTGCTGTTCCCCGGCTTGGATCAACACCTCGATAGCCTTGCGATGGAGGCCACCGACAAGGCGATCATCGAAGACTGTCGCCACCAAAACGCCACGCCCTCCCATGACCTGAACTCCATCAAAGACCGCCCGCTCATGGCCAGCATCACCTACCGGGAATTCGACGAACCGATCAATAACACCCTCTGGGGCACCCAAAACAGCTTGGCGGCGGCCTACTTCAACTGGCTTATCTGGAAGCGGCCACTCGATATTTCCATCACATAAGTGCCAATCCCACCCCAATTTAGCCACCAACCCTCCCTCTGCCCGCCCGCTTAGTTCATTTCCCGCCTTGCTGTCCACCCCCCTACCCCTACAATGGTCCGTTCCCGGCCGGTGCGGCAAGGAGCCCGGGGTTGTAGGATTGATGTAAGTTCGGCCGAAAAGGACTTCGACGGGCTCGACTGTCACGTTGCCGCGCAATCACCGGGACGGGAAGACATCTCATGATCGTAGATTGTCACACGCATGTCTGGCAGTCACCGGACCAGCTTGGGCAGTTGGTTCTGGGTGACATGTTCCGGCACAACAAGAACCGTTCCGCCCGAGCCACCTTGGCCGCGCCCATCCTCCGCTCGGTCCCCTCGGCCGACGCCGACCATCACTGGTCCGCCCAATCCACCACCGTCGATAAGTC
>JBGPEF010000646.1:0-3062 GCA_041482675.1 Tepidisphaeraceae bacterium
CAAACGGGGTCCCCAACCGCGAACAGATGCGGTTGGGAACCCTGCTGCGGTTGGGGGCCCTGCAGAATACCGCGTTTGGGGTCCCCTTTTCCTGATATCATTAAGCGCCAAAACCATGGAACTTTCCCCTGCTCATCAGCGCATCCTCCTCGACATCGCCCGCACCTGCATCCGCCATGCCCTTGTCGGCGCGGCCGATCAACTCGTCCCCGCCAGGGGCCCCCAATCCCCATCCATCGGGCCAGCGACCCGAGACCAGACAGATACAAAGAGGCAAAGAGGCGAAGAGGACCCTTCCGATCCCATCCTCAACATGCCCGCCGGCTGTTTTGTCTCGCTTCACGATCGCAACTCCCACCGCCTGCGCGGCTGCGTCGGCCGCCTCGACGCCAAAACTCCCCTCATCCGCTGCATTTACGAAATGTCAGGCGGCGACGGGTCAGGCGGCGTCCTGAGCGATCCCCGTTTCCGCACCTGTCCGGTCACCCTCTCCGAGCTCCCCCGCCTCGACCTGGAGCTCTCCATCCTCTCCCCCATGAAACCCGCGCCCACTCCCCTCGACTTCGATCCCCTCAACGATGGCATTTACCTCACCTGCTTCGGGCGCTGCGGCACATTCCTCCCCCAGGTCGGCCGCCAAACCGGCTGGACCCGCGAGCAACTCCTCTCTCGCCTCTGCACCGAAAAACTCGGCCTGCCTCCCACCTCCTGGCAGGACCCCTCCGCCCATCTCCTCACCTACCAGGCCCAGGTCATCGGCCCAGTCCCCTTCGAAGAGCCCACGGGCTACGTACGAATACCCCCCAATCCCGATAAAGGGCTCCCCAATCCCGATCCATCGGGCCAGCGAGACACGAAGAGGCCCCCGGGATTGGGGCCCCCCGACATCGGCGGCTTCGGTTCCGGCAATATCTTCCGGATCTGACGTACTAACCCGCGCCCCACCCGCCACGGCAGCGTTTCTGCCGCCATTTTGGATTCGGCGCGGGTTTTGCTCATTGGTATATCCGTCGTCCTTGACCGATATCCAAAACAGGTCAGGCCGAGCTCAGCCGTTTGGAGCAACCATGACTTTTTCTGTGATCCTCCTCGAAAACGACAAACCCAAGAAAATCATCGGCACCATCTGGGCCAATGAAGAAACCCAGGCCTCCGCACTCGCTCGCGACCTGTGTAAATCCCCGGACGGCCAGATCGCCGTGCGCATGTCTTCCGAAAACCGCGAGATCCCCTTCAGGCTCGACCTATAAGTTGCCGCCTCGACAAGGCCATCGAGCATTTGCAGCACCGGCGCTTCGACGCGCTTCTTCGCGATCTCGGCCTGCCCGACTGCCAGGGCTTGCAGACTCTCCAGCGCGCCCGCCGGCACTGTCCAAACATTCCCGTCATTGTTCTCACCGGAAGCAATCCCGCCGATCAATTCCCCGTCACCCGCCTGATCGCCTCCTGCAACTGCACGATATTCACCGGCTTGGTCAGATGCTCCCCAAACCCGGCCTCCATGCTCGCCCGCACATCGCTCTCCATCCCATATCCGCTTAGCGCGATCCCCAGGATCGAATGCTTCTTCTTGGCCTGCCGCATCAGGTCCCTCCCATTACCATCCGGCAGCCCCAGGTCGCTGATCAGCAAATCAAAATGATCCGCCTCCACCGCCTCCAGCGCCGTCGCAAAATTCGCCACCCATGTCACCCGATGCTCGAAGCTCCGCAGCAGCTTCGACATGATCCGCGCTGTGTCCTCATGGTCCTCCACCAGCAAAATGTTCAGCGGCGCAGACGCGCCTTCCCGCTGCGCCCCCGCCTTCTGCCGCTTCGCACCCACTCCCGCCTCCGCCAGAATCATCTCCAGCGTAAAGCGCGAACCCTTCCCAAGCCCATCACTGTGCGCGGTCAATCGTCCTCCCTGCGCTTCCACCAGACCTTTTGATATCGCCAGCCCCAGTCCCAATCCCCCAAAGCGCTTTTTCACCGCCTCCTCGGCCTGCTCGAACGCATTGAATATTCGCGGCAGCGCCTGCTGATCGATTCCCATCCCATTATCGATGAAGTCCACCACCAGCAGCGAATCCACATTCCTCGAGCGCACTTCGATTCTTCCCCCCGGCGATGTGAACTTCACCGCATTCCTCAGCAGGTTCCAGATCACCTGCTGCAACCGCACGGGGTCCCCCCACACCTCATCATGCTCCCCCTCCAGCTCGAGCACGATCGACAGCCGCTTGGCCTGCGCCTCCTCCTGGCAGGCCGTCTCCACAGCGCTGCGGATCAAGTCGTGAACGGCCACCACCTCGCTCACCATCTGCAATTTCCCCCGGCTTACCCGCGTCAGATCCAGCAGATCATCAATCAGCCGCGCCTCCAGCTCCACGTTCCTCCGCACGATCCGCAACGACGCCCGCGCCTCGGCCGGGATCGTCGGGTCCTCCTCCATCGCCGTCACCGACGCCAAAACCGGCGTCAACGGCGTCCTCAATTCATGGCTCAGCACCGCCAAAAACTGGTCCTTCGCGTGATTCGCCTCTTCCAACTCGCGCTGCACCCGCTCGCGCTCGGATACATCCCTCACGATCAGCGTCCAGAGCGGATTGTCCCCATCTGCGCTCTGCGAAATCGCCGCTTCGACGGGAATCTCTTCTCCCCCCTTCGTCCTTGCGCGAGTCGGCCGCGATATCCGAATCGTCCCCAAAGCCGCTCCATCCCGCTCCGCGTTGTTTCTCAGGGTTATGTCATCGGTGAAGAACTGGTCGATCGTTCTCCCCATCGCATCAGCGCTGCTGAATCCAAACAGCTTCTGGGCGGCCCGATTAAACACGACAATTCGACGCTGCCCATCCACGCTGATAATCGCATCCATCGCCGAATCGATCACCCGCGCCAGCCTCTCTTCGCTGCGCTGCGCTGCCCGCTTCTGCCGCTCCGCCTCAGCGCTGCGCAGCGCCAACTGCTTGCGGGTGCCGTGCAGCACGTCATTAAAAATGCTTAACGCCACCCCAACGATGAAGAACACCAGCACCCGCGCCAAGTCGTGGTATCCCAACTGGCTCCACCCCCGGCCCGCGG
>JBGPEF010000647.1:0-3049 GCA_041482675.1 Tepidisphaeraceae bacterium
AGCGAAGTTGACGTTCACCTTGTCGAACTCCGCCAGAATCGGCTTCCAGCGATTGGCAAAATCATCAAAACCTTTCTGCCAGTATTTTTGATCGGTGGGAGGGAACGCGTAGATCGAATGCCAGATGCTCGATCCGGTGAATCCGTTGACGACGGCCGGGAAGCCGGTGGGCTTGGGCGCTGAATCCACGAAATTCCGGCAGGCCCGCGCCGCATCGATCATTTTCTGAGCAGCGCGTTTGCGCACACCTTCGGGCTCTCCATTGCCCCACACATCCGGCGGCAAAATCAGCTTGTGGCGTTCATCGATCAGATCGCAGACGGCCTGTCCGACCAGGTGCGATGAGATGGCGAAGGCGCGAAGGCCATGCGCCTGCAAAATATCCCATCGGGTTTTGCAATAGCCCAAGTCCTTGGCCGCCTTATCCACTTCAAAATGATCGCCCCAGCAGGCCAGTTCGACGCCGTCGTAGCCAAAGCTTTTGGCCTTGCGGCAGACATCATCAAAACTCAAGTCCGCCCATTGCCCGGTAAAAAGTGTGACTGGACGAGCCATCCGCTTCTCCTTATCCAAAGAGTTTCCGCCGATTTAACGCCTGAGGCCTAAATCAAAACGTCATTTGCGGCAAGTGTCAATTGGATGGGGGGAAATGGGTTCCCGCGGGGGACGCGGCTTAGGGCTATGAATGCGTCAAAGCGCCGGTGCTGCTCTCGATGATGTGACTGTAGCCCTCGACGCTGCGTATCAGCTCGATCAGTCCATGGACCTGTTTTGTGGTCGTTTCCAGTGCCTGCTTCTGCTCCAGCCCGATCTCAAGATTTCCCGCCAGTGCGGTGATGCTCATGAAGCCATATAGTCCGGCGGAACCCTTCAGGCGATGGGCGATTTTGAGAAGGTCGGCCAGGTTCCCCTCATCGAGCAGATGGTTCAGACGGCGGACGTTGGCCGGGAGTTCTGCCACGAAAGTATCCAGGAACATCATGACCACTTCGTCGCTGACGTCACTCTTGAGAGTCGGCGGGGCGTCCGTTGAAGATAAGTATCGCGCGGCCATCTCGAGCAACTGCGGCTTGCGGGCCGGCTTGCTCAGGTAATCGGTGCAACCGCTCATCAGGCATTTCTCACGGTCGGTGGCCATCGCGTGAGCAGTCAGAGCGACGATCGGCGCGGAATAACCCTTGCTGCGCAATTTTGCGGTGGCGGAATAGCCATCCAACACCGGCATCTGCATGTCCATAAAGATCAGATCGAAGGGAGCGCCGGCGGCCGAGGCCGCGAGAGCTTTCTCGACTGCCACGACGCCGTTCTCGGCCTGTATGACCTCGACACCGGCTTGCTGGAGGTAATGAGAGAGCAGGTCCCGGTTCTCGCGGCCGTCATCGGCGAGCAGGATGCGGCCGTGAAGCCGGCGAGTCGTCTCCCCCTGCTTCGCCGCCGGCGCCTGCTCCATGGATTCGGTGAAGGTGTCGGTCAGGGTAATCCCCGCCAACGGCCCCGTGGGGACGGTGAGGAAAAACTGGCTGCCCGATCCGGAAGAACTGTCCACGATCAGATCGCCGCCGAGCATCCGTGCGAAGTGCCTGCTGATCGACAAGCCAAGCCCGGTGCCTCCAAAGCGCCGGGTGGTGGAGGAATCGGCCTGCGAGAATGGCCTGAAGAGGCGGCTGAGCTCATCCGTGGACATTCCGATGCCGCTGTCGACGACTTCGAAGAGCAGCCGCGGGTTGGCGCTGTCGGGCGGATCAAGAAGCCTGGCGATGATCCGCACCGATCCGGTCTCGGTGAATTTGATGGCGTTGCCGACGAGGTTGATGAGGATCTGTTTCAGCCGCGTTGGATCGGCCTCGATCTCCGTGGGAATCGCTCCCGCGACACTCGCCTCGAAAGTCAGACGCTTCTCGACGGCTTTGACGCGCATGATCGAGGCCACGTCGGCGATGATGGCGGCCGGGGAACAGCGAATCTTCTCGACAGTCATTTCACCGGCCTCGATCTTGGCCAGATCGAGAATGTCGTTGATCAGGAGGAGCAGGTGCTCGCCGTTGCGCCGGATGGTGTTGATGCAGTCGAGGCGGTCGCTGGGCTGCTGGTGCGGCTCGAGCATGCGATCGGCGTATCCAAGGATGGCGGCCATGGGGGTGCGAATCTCGTGGCTCATATTGGCCAGAAACTCGCTCTTGGCCTTATTGGCCGATTCGGCGACGTCCTTGGCCTGCTGCGCTTCGGTCTGGGCGCGGGTGCGCTCGCCGACCTCCAGCTCCAGCGCCTGGTTCGCTCCGGTCAATTCCACGGTACGCTGCTTGACTCGGGCTTCGAGCTCCTCGCGCACCTTGCGGAGATCCTCGGCCGCCTGTTTCCGTTCGGTTATGTCGCGCAGATAAGCGGTGAATGTCGGCGGACCGGCGGTGTTGATCCGCGTGACCGCCAATTCGACGGGAAACTCGGTTCCGTCGGACCGGATGGCGTTGATCTCGATTCGCCGGTTCAAGATGGTGCTATCACCCGTCCCGGTGAAATGCGCCAATCCGCTGCGATGCCGATCGCGCAGGGCTGGCGGGATAATCAGCCCGGCCAATTCGCGTCCGATGACATCCTGGCGCTTGTATCCAAACGTCCGCTCCGCGGCGGGATTGAACTGGGCGATCTTTCCCTCATGGTCCATGGTGATAATGCAGTCGAGGGCGGATTCAAGGATTGCCGCGTTGCGGGCCTCGATTGAGGAAGCGGTCTCGTCGTTGCGCACCACACCCCGGCGCAGCAAATATTATTGGGCCATTTACCACACCTACCTTCAACCCGCCGCGAGCCAGGAAAAGGCGGCCGAGCGCCTTCAGCTCCCGTTTAGCACCTTCCGCAGCCACCTCCAGGCTGGGATGAACCTGGTCAGTGAAATGTTGTGGCTCCGAGAGAATAGCTAGGGTCCACGTAGCAGCCGGTTGGCAAAAATCTAGCAGTTTCTAATCTGGTGTCCCGGTTAGGGCCCCGCTATGTTTCCGTTCGGTGGAGCCAGTGGATTCATAGTGGGCTCCCGGCGATGAGGAGGAGCGCG
>JBGPEF010000648.1:0-3044 GCA_041482675.1 Tepidisphaeraceae bacterium
CGTCTGGCATGGGGGCATTCACCTGGAGGTGAAGGAGGGAAATCCAATCGTATATGCGGCCGCATCCGGGACCATAGTGGCAGCGCGGGTCACCAGCATGAAGGATACCGATGAGGAGCCGGGATTTGGGTCGCAGCGATTTGTGCTGATCCGCCATGCGGTCTATTGGAAGACGGAGAACGATCCCGACGGTCCGCCATCGACCGGGCCGGATGATCCGGCGGCGAAGCGCATCAATTACACGGCAGCGGATGCGGCGGATGGGAATCCAGGCAATCCGACGTACGTATTTTCGCTCTACATGCACCTGGGACCGCTGGCCGACCCCTATTCGCAGGCCGATGGAAATCCGCGCTGGTACAACCTGTGGCTTCGCAAGCAGGCGCTGGCGAAGGGGCTTGCGCCGGATGCCGACCCGCCGGTGGTGCCGTCAAAAGAGGACCTGGACAAGATCATTGGAGTGAACGATCAACGGGGAAGGGTTTTCAATCCGGAGATCGAGGTAAGCCTCGGGGATGTTCTCGGCAACGCTGGGGTATTTGCGGATTTTGATAATCCGAAGCTCAAAAGACAATTGGTGCATTTTGAGATCACCTCGCACAAGGATTTTGAGGTGACGCTTGCGGGCAAGCGCAGCGCCAAGGACCTGGACGAGAATCAGATCTCGGATGTCGCCCTGATAAATAAAGAGATCACGGCCGCGGGAGGCTCGCCGCTGGCGGCAGCGCCCAAGCTGCGGGACCTTCGGGTTCTCCACATGAGCACCTGGGGTTGGAACAAGGGAATGGCGTTCGAGGCGATTCTGATGGACCCATTGTGGGGGTCGCAGTTGTTGCACGTGCAACGGATGATGTGGTTTGAAGATGCGCTGGCGGCCAATCCGGTGCTCAAGAAGCAACTGGGCGACAAGCCGCTATTTTGGCATTATCACCCCATTACCTTCATGGCGGCAATCAACCGGCTGATCGTGGCGGAGAATCGGGAGATCATCGAAGCGCCGTGGCAGGGTGCGGTGGCGAATGTGGAGCTGGATGACGATTATTTCCTGACCGACTATTTCGACTATGACAGCTCGGTCACTCCACCGGTGTGGCGTCAGGCCGCGGCGGATAACAAAAAGATCGAGCCCTACCAGGAAGGCAAATACCAATTCACGCGGGCGGACCTGGCCTGCCGCGTGAGCACGGCGGCGCCGGTTGCGCCGCATTCGCCGGACGTAAGCCCGCCGAAGCAGACGCATTTTTCGCTGGCGCTGCTGGAGATCATCGAGCGCGTGCGCGATCGGCTGGGCGCGGGGGTCGAGATCAAGTGCGCTTACATCTGTCCGGGTCATACGCTGGAGACGAGCCGTTGCTGCCGGGATGACATTTTCCACGCGTTGGCCCACTTGCAGGGCATCGCCGTGGATATCAAGCCGGCCGGGAACGGGACTCCGACGACGGTGAAAGCGCTATGGGCGGAGGTGAAGACGGTCTGTGCGGATTTCAACAAAACCGCGGCGGAGCATGCCGGGCGGGCTTGCTGCGCCAATCTGCCCAATAACTTTACAACCGTTGACTTCAAGGCGCACGACGACGCCGTAACCGCGAAATTGAATGCTGGAACAGCCCTGACCGCGGCGGAAGCCAGGGCTTTCGCGGCGCATATTGCCCTAATGCCGTGAAAGCCTGCCGCTCCCAGCGCTAACTCAGCGCCCCCTCTTCCTTAACATTTCGCGTAACCACATCCCGCTCATCCGCCGTCCCCAGCCTCGATTCGGTGGAGAGCAGGTAATTGCTATCCGCGAACTCGTTGGACACAACGTATTTGCGCTTGTTGGCCCCCGGAACGATGCATCGGAACAATCCCCACGCCGGCAACAGCCCGAAGAATGCCGTCGGTGCCGCAAAGGGGAAGACATACGAATTTGAATTTGCGGTTATGCCCGCGGCTACGCCCTGGCTCTCGTGGTGGCCAAAACCCCACTGTTTGGGCTGCTTGGTCAAGGCGAACGCGTTCCCGGCATAGCCAGCCTCCAACGGGGTCTGCGACCACCCGTTTTTGGCAAACTCGGACAACTGAGTGTCGGCCTGGGCCTGAGTTTTCGCCGTCCAGCTCTCTTTGGTGTGGTTCCAGTACACCCCTCCCTCCCCCGTGGCGATGGTGAAGACGGTCCGGCCAAAAGCGCGCCCATCCTCGGTGATATTGCGGTATTGCAACTGCTCCGAGACCCAATAACTACGGACCCACAAAGCAGCACAGCCGGCAAACAACAGAAACGTTACGGTTCGAAAAATCCAGCGGATCATGATTGTGTAATCATCGGTGCATCCCGGGGGTGGGTTTATTGACTCCTGAATCCATCCTTGTCGCATCGGGGCGGTTCGATTAACGTTTTGTCGCCTGGAGAACCGGAAATTGTGGTGTTTGGGGGGATTCCACGCGGAGCAGATGATATGAACCTTGGCGCTGGTGTCGCTGACAGGAGTTTTTGTCTCCGTCAATGGCTGCTTTGGCTGGCGATCCTGGGCCTCTGGTTCATCACCGGCTGCTCCGGCGGGCCCAGGGTGCTTCAGCCCAACCTACAGGCCAGCATCGACCGCAAAATCGTCGAATATCCGGCCGAAACCGAGCTGAAACCGTTCATCGAGGGCCTGACCGCGCCGACATCCATCGCTTTTGACCCCAGCGGCACCCTTCTGATCGCCGAGGGCGGATTTGACGGGCATCGGGCACGGATTTTCGGGTTTGAGGCCGATGGCACCTTCATCGAGATCTATCCGCGCGGCCGGCGCTTTCCCTTTGGGCTGGGCGCGGACAAGTTCCAGATCCATGGGCCCATCGGGGGGATGGCGGTGGCCAACCGCCGGATCTATGTAACCCATCGGGACGAACGCGGGCGGGGAATGATCACCGCCTTTGGGTACGACGGCTCGCACACGACAATCGTGGCCGATCTGCCCGCCCAGGGGGACTATTCCGTGTCGGACATCGCCCTGGCGAGCAACGGGCGGCTGTATTTTGGCGTCGGCACCGTGACCAACAGCGGCGTGGTGGGCATCGAC
>JBGPEF010000649.1:0-3039 GCA_041482675.1 Tepidisphaeraceae bacterium
CGGGTTGCGCTTCAGCTCCGCATCGAGCCCGGTGAGCACCTGGCCGCGCCCTGCCTGGAATTTGGGCAGCACCCGCGCCGCGATCAGCTTCATGTTGGCGTAAATGGCGACATCGTTGCCATCGAGCTGCTTGGCGGCCGAACCACTGATCTCTATGCCTTCAGGCTTCTTGGTCAGCAGGTCCTTGGTTGGCGTAATCGCGGCATATTTGCCCCAGTTGGCCGAATAGAACGGCTCCTGCTCGTCAGGCAAGGTAAAACTGCTCACATCGCCTTCGGTCTTCAGGTTGGCCAGGTTGCCCAGGAACGTTTTGTAATCCGTCACCGGCAACAGCGCCACCACCAGCGGCTCATCGCCGGGCTGCGGCGATTCATAAATGCCGACGACGACTTCGCCCTTGCCATCCAGCCCTTCCTTGATGTTGAGCTGCTTCTTGAGCGCGCCCAGCGGATCGCCGAACGCGGGATCAAAATTGGCCAGCCCCAGTTTCTGCGACCAGTCGGCCAGTTTTTTGCTGATGCCCTCCGGATTGTTCATCTTGATGACCAACAGCGCATTGGCCGGGAGCTGCTTGAGCCCCTGGGCGCGCACGGCGCTGCACAGGAACAAAGTCAGCACGGCAATGGCCACGGTTACACGTCGTAGCACCTTCATAGAGATCCTTTCTCTCCAACTGGATTGCCAAAAAGCGGTTGAAATTCGAGGCCGCGGACGGTTTTGGGTCCAAAATCCCGTCGCAGCGCGGCCAATCATTACCATGATCGCCAGCAAGCTACAAGACACCGCCGCCTGGGGCGAAGTAGAAAACCCGACGGTGTTTATAGACGATCATCCAACTATCTGTCGCCGCCGCCAGGCTGGGATTTCAACAAATCCCGCTCCCAACCGCGGCCGACTGGATACAATAACGCCGGCTTATGCGCCTGCCCGTGATCGAACCAACCACCGCCGCCCGCTTCGAAACCGGCCCCCGGTCCATCGGCGCCGTCCGCGTCCTCCGCATCAGCGTCACCGACCGCTGTAACTTCCGCTGTATCTATTGCATGCCCGAAGACGGCGTCCGCTGGCTGCCCAAGGATGACATTCTTTCCTTCGAGGAGATCGAGGAGATCGTCCGGGCCGCCATCGAGGTGCATGGCATCCGCCGCTTCAAATTGACCGGCGGCGAACCGACCGTCCGCCATGGAATCGTCGATCTGGTCTGGCGGCTGCGTCGAATTCCGGAGATTGAAGACCTATCGCTGACAACCAATGGCATGTTGCTCGAAGATCTGGCCGGCCCGCTGAAGCAAGCCGGGCTGGACCGCGTGACGGTGAGTGTTGATAGCCTTCGCGCTGATCGATTCAAGCGCATTACCCGCACCGGAGATTTAAACATCGTCCTGCGCGGCCTCGACCGCGCCGAAGATGTCGGTTTCGAAGCTCTGAAAATCAACTGCGTGACCATGCGCGGAACCAACGACGATGAAGTGGCCGATTTCGCGCGACTGAGCCTCCGCCGCAGCCTCACGGTGCGATTCATCGAATATATGCCCCTGGGCGATGCGGTTTTGGTCCCCTCAGAACTGAAAAACTCGCTCCAGGGCCGCCGAGTGGATGATTCCGAAATCGGACCCGCCGGCGGCTGCGGCGCTCAGGATCGCGGCGACGCTCTAATCCCCGAAGGCGAAGTCCGCGAGCGAATTGAACGCGAGCTGGGCCCGCTGGACGCCGTCGATCGCGACAGCGAACCCGGCGTCGGCCCGGCCAATGTCTACCGCCTCGCCAATGGAAATCCGCGCGGCCGAATCGGCTTCATCAGCGCCATGTCCGCCCCCTTCTGCTCCACCTGCAACCGCCTCCGCCTCACCGCCAACGGCGTCCTGCGCTCCTGCCTCTTCGAAGGCGGCGAAGTGAACATCCGCCCCATCCTGCGAGGCGAGAGCGAGCCAACTTCTCGCCGCCGCGCCCTCGGCCAGGCCATGGTCGATTGCGTCCGCCTCAAACCCGAAGTCCACTCCGCCCACGGCAACGAGCAAATGTCCCGCGTCGGTGGCTAATTTCCCAGCGGCGTCACCGCCCTCTGCAACGCCACCTCCCCCGTCCTCGCAATCAACTGATCCGCCAGCCGAATATTCAGCGACTCGCGCGCATTCTCCATCACCTTCATCTTCTCCCCATTTTCATTCGAATTCGTCGCCATCTTCGTCTGCTCCGTATCCGCCGACGCCACAAACAAAACCGATCCCGTGTGCGCATCGATCAGCGCCCCGGCCGCCTTCCCCACCGCCCGCACCTGCCGGCTCGGCACCACGAACGCCCCCACAATCGTCAGATCAAGCACTTGCAGCGCATTCTCCCGCGTGTAATTCTCAATCGACCCGCCATAGATAAACAAATAATCCAGCCCCAGATCCTCGGCCATCCGCTGAAGCCGCGCCACCCGTTCCCGCGTAATCTGCCGCTCGGTAATGCTCAATCCACCCTGACGCGCATAACTCACATCCTCAAATATGGCCGGAATCCCCTCCACGCGCGCAAACATGTCGCTTTTCGCCCGCAAATGCCCCAGCATCGCCTGCGGCGGCGCCAATTCCCCCACCTGGGCAATCGCCACCCGCATCGGCGCTACCAGCGCCGCCGCCCGCGCCTGCGGCCTGGGGCTATCGTACAGCGACAGAATAAACGCTGGATAACTCTGCGTCGGCGTCTCCCGCACCGACATCCCCGACGCGCATCCACCCGCGATCACCATCAACCCCGCGATTCCCAGATTACGAATTCTCATAATGACTCCTCTATAATGAAAGTAGTAATCACAACCATTCAATCGACGCGTGTGCCATGGGCAGCCATGCTCAGATGCCCCTGCTTCTCCCTGCCGCTCCCATCACTCCTTACGGCTTGGCTAACTCCGCCTTGATCGGATTCTCCCCCACCGTCGTCTCATACCGCACCCCCTCCGGCACCGGCACAGGTACGTTAACTGTGGTCCCCACATTCCCCGCCGTCTGCCCCGACGCATCCACCGCCAGAAACGCCGTGTAAGGCGAAACCACC
>JBGPEF010000650.1:0-3039 GCA_041482675.1 Tepidisphaeraceae bacterium
CCGCGCCAGGTGATGGGTGAGGATGCGGGCGATGAGGGCGGTTTCTTCGACGATTTTTTTGCCACCGGGATCGAGATCGATCGGTTCATCCACCTCGCCGAGAACATAGGCAGTGAGCTTGGGGGCATCGTGGTTCATTGATGAACCTCCAGTGCGCGGCGCAGCGTTTTCAGAGCGGTGTGGATGAGAAATCCGACGTTGCTGACCGAGAGGCCGGTCTGCTGGCTGATTTGTTTGTAGCACAGGCCGTTTTGGAATTTCAGGGTGATGACGGCGCGCTGGTTGTCGGGGAGCGTGTCGAGCATGTTGATGATGCGGGCGGCGAGTTCCTGATCTTCAATCAATTTTGCCGGCGGCGCGATCGGACAGGGAAGCGTCTGTGGGAGAATCTGCTGTGGCCCGGTGCGCTGGCGGCGGCGGACATCGAGGGCACGGTTGCGGCAGACGGCGAAGAGCCATTCGAGCAGATGTGGACTTACCTCGCTGTGATTCTGCCGGCAGAGGCGCAGAAAAGTTTCCTGCACCACATCGCGGGCGCGATCCAGGTCGCCGAGAATGCGGGCGGCGTAGAGGGTGAGGGGCGCTTCGAATTGAAGCACGGCCGAACGAATCCACTGATCTTGTGAGGGCTCCTGAGACATCGTTTCATGAATTATGACGTTCCAGGCCCGGTTTTCTTAGGAGTTGCCGGAAAAATTGCGGTTAAGATGGTGGAATGTCCGAGCGATTCGAGGAATTTGCCCTGCGGCTGGCCGAGAGCGACAACGTCGCCGTCGCCCGACGGCTGCTGCCGGCCGGGATTGCGCTGAATGGGTCGGTGAAGCTGGTTGCGGAACGGGATGTTCCGGCGGGGCACAAGATCGCGGTGGCCGAAATCTCCGAGGGGGATGCGATTCTCAAATATGGGCAGGTGATTGGCTATGCGCGAAAACGAATCGCGCCCGGAGAGCATGTGCATACGCACAACGTGCGGATGCGCGAGGATGCGGATGAACGGACGCGACTGGCGCATGAGTGCTGCGTCGATTTTCGGCCGGTGGAGTCTTACCCGGCCGGGCGGATGAGAGATTTTCCGGGGTATGCGCGGCCGGATGGAAGGGTGGGAACGCGAAATTATGTGGGGGTGATTTCATCGGTGAATTGCTCGGCTTCCGTGTCGAGATATGTGACGGATCGATTTCGCGGAGCCGATTTCGCGCGGGATTTCCCAAATGTCGATGGCGTGGTTCCCTTCACCCACAAAGGCGGGTGCGCGATTCAGCTCGGCCAGCCACACGAGGTGCTCAAGCGCGTCCTGGCGGGTGTCGCGAAGCATCCCAACATTTTCGGCTACGTCATGATCGGCCTGGGGTGTGAGACGAACCAGGTCTCCTTCATCCGCTCGGATTATCGGCTCGATGTGATCAAAGCGGATGAGGCCCGGCCGATGTTCATCAACATCCAGGACGCCGGGGGCGTGAGAAAAACCGTCGATGCGGCCGCCGAAGCAGTTAGAAAATTGCTCACGCGAGCCAATGAAGCGCGGAGAACACAGCAGCCGATTTCAAAGTTGATTCTCGCCCTCAACTGCGGCGGGTCGGATGGGAATTCAGGAATCACGGCCAATCCGGCACTCGGCGTGGCGTCGGATGAATTGGTGAAATTCGGCGGCACCTCGGTGCTGGCCGAAACGCCGGAGATTTATGGGGCCGAGCATCTGCTGCTCCGGCGGGCTGTGAATCAGGAAGTGGCGGAGAAATTATTGAAGCAACTCCGCTGGTGGGAGGAGCACGTCAAGCTGTTCGGGGCGTCGATCGACAACAATCCCACCTTCGGCAACAAGCAGGGCGGCCTCACGACGATTTACGAAAAATCGCTCGGCGCAGTCGCCAAAGGCGGCCAATCGCCGCTGATGGCCGTCTACGACTACGCCCAGCGCATCGACACCCCCGGCTTCGGCTTCATGGATACTCCCGGTTACGACCCCGTGAGCATGACCGGCCTGGTCTGCGGCGGCTGCAACATTGGCTGCTTCACCACCGGCCGCGGCAGCGTCTATGGCTGCAAGCCCGCCCCCTGCATCAAGATCGCCACCAACACGCCGATGTTCGAGCGAATGCGCGACGACATGGACATCAACGCCGGCACGATTCTGGATGGAACCCAGACGCTGCAAGAAGTGGGGATGAGAATTTTTGAAAAGATCGTCGCGGTGGCGGCCGGGGAGAAGACAAAAAGCGAGCTGGCGGGAATTGGGGATGAGGAATTCGCGCCATGGATGCTGGGGCCGACGTTCTAAGGGTTTGCTGCGATATTCAATTCCTTACCACATTCGGGGCAAAGCTTCGGGGTCGCGCGGATGTCGTACCCACAAGCCGGACAGAGACCAGGGAGCTGCTCCCAGATTCGCGGCCGCAGGAAATTGACCGCCCAATGCATGTGAATGGCATGTGCGCCGGCCATGCAGATGAGAAGCAAGAGAACCCGAAACAAAATGCGGACGTGATACTGCTGGAAAAGCATGTTGCCGATCCCGGGAGCCGCGCCGATGGCCATCCCGGCGAGAACCAACTGCCAGCGGCCGCGCGACTTCTTCCAGGCGGTCTTCCAGATGCGCTTGCGCTCGGCCTTTGGCAAATGCCTCAGCTCTGGAATCGAATATGGGTTCCAGACGATAACCATGTTTCCATCTTACCTGCAAATCCGAGCATCCATGCTCCGCTCGAAGGCCAACTGCAAGTACAATATCACCATCATGACCTGCACATTCCGGCTGCTGATCGTGGCGGTAATCTTCAGCTTATCTGCGCACGCCCTCGCCGCCGGCAAAGAAACCGTCACCATCGACCTCGCCGCCAAAGGCGAGGAAATCACCCACAAGGCCAGCGGATTCGCCCGCGCCATCACGCTCACCGATCCGCCCCAGGACATGCTCGCCCAACTCCGCCCCGTTTTCTTCCAGCAACCGGCCCTCGATTCCCCGGCCAAATATGGCGCACTGGCGGTTTATCCCCGAGTCAAATCATTGAACGCCACCGAATCGGCCCTTCTCTCCGACGG
>JBGPEF010000651.1:0-3031 GCA_041482675.1 Tepidisphaeraceae bacterium
CTGGGATTGACCTGGTTTGGCGCTCGAACCCTCGACAAGAGCATCGACGATCAGAAGAAATACTGGTCGGCCGCCAGCAGCGAGTACCTGGATAGCCCTGATAAGTGGCAGATCGTTGACACCAAATCAACCCCGGCCAAGTACCTGGGCGACGCGGAGATTCGAGCGGCCAGTGGCAAGATCCCACGGGTGAAATTTCACTCGGACACCTACGACATGCTTCAGAGGCGGATTGATGTGCCGTGGATTTTCAAGCCGCTGGCGGCGTTTTCCGGTGATGTCAATGAGAAGCGAAGCACGGCGTATCGGTCGATGTTCGAGACATCGGTGCTGCGGCCGCTGATCGAGGGGGCGCGGGCAAAGATTCGCGCGGAGAAGCCGGAGACGTGGTCGGATAGAGCGACCATGGCGCTGGGGCAGTTGATCCGCATCGAGACATACGCGGCCAAGTCAACGCCGAACAAGGCGGAAGAGGCCAGGATCAGCATCGATCCGCTGGCGCGATATGTGCTCGAGGATGCGGATTACAACGCCTTTCGGCAAAAGCACGGCGCAGCACTTCAAGGGTCGGCCGAGTGGCTTTACACGAATCAGGCCGGAAGCGGCGTGTGGCCTCCCGCTGGTTTTACCGGCGGATTGCCCACCGTCACGACCGGAGTGAATACATTCGTTGAATCCTGGGCGCGGCAGTTTGAGGGCCGCAGCGCACGGCTGAAGTCGGTTCGCGCGCTTGTTGAGTCCCTCGATAAATTCCGCCGCGCTGAGACCGATGTGCGGGAAAATGTGACCAGGAACACCGCCGACAAATTCGATCAATACACAAACTTCAGCGGCATATGGACCGATCGCTTTGGCATCATGAAACAGGCAAAGCTGGATGCTGATAAGAACGTCGAATCCCTGGAAAAAGACAATGGGTGGCCCGCCACCACGTCACTCGCGGCGGTATTCGATGCGGAAGTCGATCGCATTGTCGGCGAGTCGAAGACGGCCTATCAGGCGCTGATCAACCACCTGCCGCCCGACGATAAGGCCAAGGCAACGCCGCTGGCCGGCGTGCAGGGGACGCTGAAGGATGCGCTGCTGACGAAGGTGCCGAATTTGGATACGACGGCGAGGGCCGGCGACCTCCGGAAGAAGACCATCCCGGAGCTGGATCAGTTTTACCTAGCCAGGGGGCAGGATCTGGATAAGAAACAATCGCGGAGATATGCGATCCATTTTCAGGTTTATGATCGCGCAAATCAGCAGATGACCCCGGTTGCCCCCCCAGCCAACCTGAGCTTCGCCAGCATCGCCGGCGAGCTGAAGAAAGTCGATTCCGAGATGGATGCGCGGGTGGTGAAGGATGTTGAAGCGCTGCCCAGCGGCTTTACGGTCGATCCGGAGACGATTACCAAAGCGTGTGCAACGGCCATTGCTGTCGCGGAGATCGCGGCGAAGGAAAGGCGCTATAAGTTGATCATGACGACGCTGGACAGCGCGCCGAAACTGGGCTCGCAGGTTGGACCAGAGATCGCCAAGGGCGCGGCGTCGCGAGAGCCGATTCCGTATCGAAAAGTGCCGTTGACTGCCTTGAACAACGAAGGAAAGTTCCGGCCTGAGTATCACCCCGACGCGGCCAGCGACTATGTATCGGGATGGAAGGCCATGGGGAATCAGCTTGCCGAGGCCAAGACCAAGCCGCGCTCCGGCGTGCTGAATGCGCAGGAACTTAGCGACGCATTTGAAAAGACGAACAAGCCGATCGTCGATTATCTGCGTGAATACATCGGGTATTGGACCAACGATCTGCGCGATTCGCTGAAGGTCGCATCATTCACCTCATGGAAGACCATTTTTACGGATGACCTGAGGGGCGGCCAATGGGAGGGAAAGGCGCTGGAAAACGTTCAGGATATGGACGACAAGAGCCAGAAGGCGATTGAGAAGATTCGTCCATTCCTGACACCGCAACTGGTCCAGTCGATCAATCAGCCGGCCCCCATGACTGAGCGGGAGTCCGCGCGGCTGACGGAACGCGCCCGGCTTGTCGTCACCCGGTGGCGCGCGCTGGGCGACGATGCTGAGCAGGCGCGGCGGGCGGTATTGGATATTCCGCAGGCGGATTTCGAGAGCACCTATATTTTCCCCGACGACGAGAAGGCGCGGCTTGCCGAGCGCTATGTCGCACAGTTCACCTTCAAAATGCTCGAGGCGCTGGCCAACGAAGCCAGGAAGACGGCCAGTGACTCACTTGCCAAGCTTCGCCAGCTCGGCCGATTCCCCTTGGCCAGGCCGGAGAAGGGCGTGCCCAGTCTGACTGAAGAAGACGTGGAGAAGGCCCGCATCCTTTTCAGCCGGATCAAGATGGGAGACGCAAATGTCGCGGGGGCGGTGCGGCCGGTCGCGGTGGCGAGGGAAGCCGGCGGCGTTGACGCGCTGCTGCGGATGCTGCGCGGCCTGGACTTGAATCGCGAAGATGCCATCTTCATCGAGCGGACCGGGTTGGTGCTCAAAGCACTGCCAGAGAAGGATAAGCCGCTTACCTGCACCATTTCATTCCTTCCCGCGGATGAGCAGAAAAACAAGGCAGGCAGGTTGAACAAAAAAGTGCCGTTCGAGGCGTACTCGTATGGGGAGCTTGTGCAGGGCAAAACGGCGCGGGAGCGGCAGCTTGGCAATATCGACAAGGACATCAAGCCGCTTGGTGATGCAGTTTGTCCGGGTGATCCGGTTCGCCTCCGATTCAGCGCGCTTCCCACCCCGGCGCTGAATGATCGGCCGTACGTCTGGCCCCCGGTTGACGACAAGGAATATGACGCCAGCTCGCCGTGGACATTGCTTCGGCTTCTGCATGGGGACAATGTAAACCGCCTGGATGACGGCAAGACCTGGCACGTTGAGGTACCGGTTGATTCAACAAGCAGTTTCTGGATCGAGCTGAGGTTCGACACCAAGCTGCCAGGTTATTTTCCGAAGAGCACCGAATGGCCTGAAAAGCAGGCGCCAGCGATCCGCTAGGCCCGATTTGGAGATTGTGTGTCGTTTC
>JBGPEF010000652.1:0-3028 GCA_041482675.1 Tepidisphaeraceae bacterium
ATCTCAATGTTGGTTCTGCTGACCCTGGGGCAGGCGGTGCAGGCTCGTGGGGTCGTCACAGTGAAGGAGAATCACGGGCGGGACGCCCGTGCCACGGAAGAGAAGAATTGGGTTGCGCATAATGACCTCCTCTATTAACGTAAAGCGCAGGGCAGAATGGTAGACTTGGATGGCCATATCTGAACATGGATGAACGCTCGGCGGGCGTGGGTGGAAGGGGCGATTGGGGGTGGAGGGGCGGCGTCCCAAATCGCTGCGCGTTTTTGGGCGGTTGTTGAAAATTGACCCCGCTTTTCGATAGCGCCGGGGCCGAAAAAGGTAAGCGCTAAGCGCGAGCGCTTACCTTTTTGAGCGGGCAAAAACTGCGCGTCTGTGAAGTTGGGGGGTGTCTATATAGATGGTGCGATCATCGTTTTGGGTGGGGTCGATGGAGCTTTGAAAGTCTCGTAACTTCCGCAGGCGACGGCAGCGAGGCCAGTTCGGCGGCGGCTTTCTCTTTGACGTACTCGACATGCTCTTGCGTGAGACCAGATTTCGGGATGAAGTCCGGGATCATCCACAGGGATGCAAGCTCAAGCGCCGGACCGAAGCCGGGAACGTGTCTGAGGTTTTGTAGAGAAATGTGAAGGTCCAGCAGTCGCAACTCATAATCCGGCGTGTAGCTCTTCAGAATCTCAACCGGAGCGGAGTCGCCAATTTTGGCTCGCGGCTCGTAATGCCGAAGCTCAGAGGTGAGAAGCCCCATCCCATCAACGATTTCAACAATCTCGCGAAGGCTCTTCGGCAACTGCTTGTCGGATTTTGGATCGAGGGGCAGCAGCTTTTTCGCAACATCAACCCAATCGACATCCCTGGCACGCTCGATTTTGCCAAGGAAAAGCAGGCCGATGCTGAGCATCCGCTGGCCTAATTCTTCGGCGAGTTGTGGGGTCGAAAGATTATTGATCGGAGCTGCGGTTGGCGGCGGCAGACCCTGCGTGTCATCGACGAGCCATTCAAGTGGGACGCCCAGCGAGCGAGAAAGTGCGAGCGCGTTGTCTGCACGGGGCACATAGCCGCGCTGTAAGTAGTCGTTGATCGCTGTCGGGGACAATCCCGATTCACGAGCGATCTTCGCTTTGTTTTTGCCAGCGGTGAGATGGGCGAGCTTCTCAGTGAAAGTCACGGCGGCAAAGCATACCGATAGGGCTTCTCACTCCAAGTAAATCAGCAATTGCTGACAGCAATCTAGGTTTTACACTTGATATGAATCAGCTTTAACTTATTATGCCTCAGCAGTTGCTTATCGACAGATGGGAGTCTTCATGCTGCTTCACCAAAAACTCAACCACCTCCTCAAGCCATACAAATACACCGAGATCGCCAGAACGGCGGGCCTCAGCTTCCCCACGATCCACAACATCCTGACCCGAAAGCGGGCTCCCACGCTCGACACAATCAAAAAGCTGTGCGACGCGATGGGCGTCGATGTGGGCTGGTTTATTGACGATTCGAAGGGCTGGCCTCCGGTGCGAGTGCAGCCGAAAGCGGACAGGGAATTGCAGACAGTCGCCGCATCGGCGGCGTGACGATACCACGCGGTTCGCGTGGGCCTTTCGGCCGGGGCTGATCGGGGACGCATGCGGTCAAGCCCCGGCCGTTTTTTTGAAAACCGATCATGGACGAGAAGTTGACATGAGCGAGAATCCAAAGGCCAACTCGAACCAAGCGCCCACGCCCCCCACGCCGGCCCAGATCGACGCCCATCTGCGGGCGAATTTAATCATCGTCCTTTACATCGCGGCCATGGACGTGCCGGGCGAATACATGCCCGCTCACAAGCTGCGCGAGGTGACCGAAGATTTCGCCTCCTGCGACGAGCTGCCCATTCGCTTCGAAGATGAGCTGCATTTCCGCTCGATTCTGCTGTCCATGCTGGATTGGGGCTGGCTGGAAACTTCCGAGGGGCGGACGGGCACGATCGCATTTGATCGCCTGGCGGTGCGGATGATCGGCGGTTTCGTGAAGACCCTGGGCATCCTGGTGCAGGTCGCCAACACACGGGCGGGGAAGGGGGAGCATTCGTGATCGCGATGCCATGCCCCATCCTCGCCACGCCGGACCTGGCGAATTTCGTGGCCATCGAAGAGGCCGCGGAGCTGCTGGGGCTGCACATTAACAGCGTTGCCCGCAAAGCCCGTGAAGTGTGGGAGGCGATGGGGTGGGCGATACAAACCACGCCTGTTGATGGCGGTAATCCCCGCTGGTTCATCAGCCGCGATGTTGATCGCCGGCTCAGCGTATGCGTTGAAGAGCGCCCGGGGGATTTGTCACGGTTCACGATCGAGCAGCAGCGGGATGCACGGGCAAGGGCGGCGTGCGTTGATGCGTTCGTTGCGGAGGAGAAGCGACGGCCGGGGCAGCCTACGAAATCCTGGCTGGCATTCTTGATCGAGGATTTGCGGGGGAAATTCCCGCACCTCTCCATCTCCAAAACCAGCCTGCACCGCTGGCGTGAGATCGGCGCGCACGACCTGGAGAAGCTGATCGACCGGCGCGGCGGGGATCGGAGCGAGGGGGAGCAGCGGGCACGGGATGCGATCGTGCAGCTCTGTCTGAGGAAAAATTTATCAGTGGCGCATGCCCGCGATGTGGCGGTCAAAGCGGCGGCGGCGAACGGCTGGGAATTTGACGCCAGCCTGCGGACGTGCCAGGTGTGGGTGAAGCAAATCGCGGAGGAGACGCGGCTGCTGCATCTGTCACCGGACAAGTGGGCAAAGCAGATGCAGCCCACGATCGAGCAGGAATCGGAGGCATGGGCGGCGAATCAGCGCTGGGTGCTGGATCACAAGACGCTGGACGTTTTCTGCACATTCGGCCGGGAGAAAATCCGGCCGGTGCTGACGACGGTGATGGACTGGCGGACGCGGAAGATCGTGGGCTGGTGCGTGGCCGAGACGCCGAGCCGGATGAGCATCAATGCCGCGCTGCGCATGGCGCTGCTCGATCCGAACGGGATGGGCAAGCCGGATGAAGTGGAGATCGACAA
>JBGPEF010000653.1:0-3019 GCA_041482675.1 Tepidisphaeraceae bacterium
ATATATCGGGATTGGGGACCCCGGGATTGGGGACCCTGCGCCTGGCCATTTCAGATATGCCGACCCATCCGCATGTGCCGCTCTTTGCCTCACGCCGTGATTTTCTCATGCGCGCGGGGGGAGGGTTTGGGGCGTTGGCGCTGTCTTACCTGGCTTCGCGGGATGGATTGGCGGCGACTTCCACGCCGAATCCGAAGAATCCGATTCCCAGGGCGAAATCGGTGATTTTCCTGTTTATGGAGGGTGGGCCATCGCACGTCGATTTGCTCGATCCCAAGCCGGCGCTGGAGCGGCTGGCGGGGCAGCCGATGCCAAAGTCGTTTGGGCGGGTGATCACGGCGATGGGGACGTCGGACAATACGCTGCTGGCTTCGAAGCGAAAATGGAAACAACATGGCAAGTCGGGGCTATGGATGTCGGATTGGCTGCCGCATACAGCGCAATATGCGGACGATCTGTGCGTGATCAGGTCGCTGTGGGCGGATGGTTTGAATCATGTCGGTTCGGTTTGCCAGATGAATACGGGGTCGATTTTGGCGGGGCGGCCGTCGCTGGGGGCGTGGACGAATTATGGGCTTGGTAAAGCCAACGAGAACCTGCCGGCCTTTTGCGTTTTGACGGATGCGGGGGAAGTAAATGGCGGGGCGAAGAACTGGTCGAGCGGGTTTTTGCCGGCGACGTATCAGGGGACGTTGTTCCGGAATGATGGCGCGCCGATCTTTAACCTCAAGCCGCCGGTAACGGTGGGAGATAAGCAGCAGCGCAGCAAGCTGGAGCTGCTGGACGCGATCAATCGGCAATATGGGGCCGACAAGCCGGATGATTCGGATTTGTCAGCGCGGCTGAGCAGTTATGAGCTGGCCTATCGCATGCAGGCGTCCGCGCCGGAGGCGGTGGACCTGTCGCAGGAGAATGAGGCGACGAAGCAGCTCTATGGGATGGATGACAAGGCCACGGAAAAGATGGGGACCAATTGTCTGCTGGCGCGAAGATTGGTGGAGCGCGGGGTGAGGTTTGTGGAGGTGTACAGCGGGTCGGGTTCGGCGTGGGATGCGCATGTCGATATCGAGGACAATCACACCAAGATGTGCAGGTCATCGGACAAGCCGGTGGCCGGGTTGCTGGCGGATTTGAAGGCGCGGGGGATGCTCGATGAGACGCTGGTGGTGTGGGGTGGAGAGTTTGGGCGGACGCCGTTTAATGAGAAGGGGAAGGGGCGGGATCACAATCCGTGGGGATTTTCGATGTGGATGGCGGGGGGCGGCGTGAAGCCGGGGGTTGTGGGGGCGACGGATGAGATTGGGTTGCGGGCGGTGGAGAAGCCGTATCATGTGAACGATCTGCACGCGACGATTCTGCATCTCATGGGGCTGAATCACCTGCACCTGACGTATTTCCACAACGGGCGGCACGAGCGGCCGACGATCAATGCGGGGGTGGTGATGAAGGAAGTGCTGGCGTAATTCCTGGTGGTCATGCGGGGCGCGGGGATTTTTCAAAATCAATTTCGGTGATATCACACACCGGCTGATAGCCCATCTGCTGGTAAATCTTATTTGAAGTGGCATTGCCCAGGTCGGTGTAGAGGAAGCAGAACTTGCGGCCGGAATCGAGGAGACGTTTGGTGAGGGTGGAGACGGCGGCCGATGCGTAGCCGCGGCGGCGGAATTCGGGGGGAGTGTAAACCATGTTGATGCGCACGCCGCGCGGAGTTGGGCCGGCCCAGGCGGCCATGGAGACGGGTTGGGGGTCCTTCCAGATGAACAGCCGGCCCTCCTTGATGGACCGCTCGGCCATGGTGCGCTCGTTGCCAGTCAGGGGCTGCTCGACGGATTTGGTAAATGCGATGTTCCATTGATGGAGGAGATCGAGGTCGCGCGGGGCGGCGGGCTCGAGAGTTCCCGAGACCGGAGGCGGGGGTTTTAGATTTTCCACCTGATAGATGCGGAGGCGATGGCCACTTTTGATTTTGTCGCGGGAGAGTTTGCCCCAGGCGCGAGTGAACAGGGTGACGGGCTCCTGGGGGCCGATGACGCCGGCGAGATCGACTTTTTTGCGGGCGACGTAGTCGGCGATGGTGGCGATGGCTGGGCCGGGGCCGCGGGTGAGCACAAGGCGGTAGGGAGGGGTGTGCATCGCCGCGGAGAGGAGCCGCCCATCCTCTTCGACGGCGTAGAAGATGGATGGGCTGGCGCCGGTGGTCTCGCCGCGGGAGAGGCGCGTGGCCTGGCCGAGAATCAGGTTGTTTTCGGCCTCGTTTTCCATCAGAAAAGCTTCCGCCTTTCGCAGGAAGTCGGCGGGGATTAGATATTCGCGGATTTCCATTCGGATTCGGCTCGTGCGAACTTATTTTTTCTCCCAGGGGACATCTTCGACACCCGCGCGGTGATTGGAGAGCCGGGCCATCACGAAAAGCCAGTCGCTGAGGCGATTGAGGTAGGTGATGATCAGTCGCGGGACCGGCCGATCCATCGCGAAGGCGACGATGCGGCGCTCAGCGCGGCGGCAGATGGTTCGCGCCAGATGCAGGCGGCAGGCGTCCTCGCTGCCGGCGGGGAGGATGAATTGCCGAAGCGGCGCAAGCTGTTCTTCGGCCTGATCGATCTGCATTTCCAGCCGGCCGATCATCATTTCATCGAGTGGGGGGAGTTTGGCGGCGGAGGGACTTTCGGCGGGCGTGGCCAGATGCGAGCCGATGTTGAAAAGCTCGTGCTGAATCTGGCGGAGCCAGTTTTTCATTTCGTATTCTGAAGGGGTTGACGCTTGGCCTTCGACCGCGGCCGCGGCGAGGCCGATCGAGGCATTCAGCTCGTCGATGGTGCCGAAGCATTCGATGCGCGGGTCGGATTTGCGGATTCGGCCGCCGCCAAACAGGCCGGTGCTGCCGTCGTCGCCTGTTTTGGTGTAAATCTTCATGCCCCGATGATTGCCTGCGGCGCGGCGGGTGGCAAGCCTGTCGGGGGCGGGCCGCTTGCTTGCCAGTGGACGGTTGCCCCCGATAATCAGCGGCAATGGCGGC
>JBGPEF010000654.1:0-3002 GCA_041482675.1 Tepidisphaeraceae bacterium
TGTGGGGAGGGCGTTATTGGGAGGGGGGGGAGCTGGCCGAATGGTTTGTTGGAGGGACGTTTGGCGCGCGGGGGTCGGCGGCCTTTTTTGACATCTTCCTCGAGCTGCGATTTGCGGCGGAGGATGTGGTGATAGTGCTGGGCGAAGCGGTGGGCCTCGTCCCGCAGGTATTGGAGCAGCTTGAGGCCCATGTGGTTGCGGGGGAGCTTGATCGGCGCGGATTTGGCCTGGATGTAGAGAAGTTCCTCCTTTTTGGCCAGTGAGATGACCATGGGGGGCTTCACATCCATTTGCGTGAAGACTTCCATGGCCGCGTGAAGCTGGCCGAGGCCGCCGTCGATGAGGATGACGTCGGGGTAAAGTTCGTTGCTCGCGCCGGCCTCGCGATAGCGACGGGAGACGACTTCCTGGATCGAGAGGTAATCGTTGTTGCCCAGGTCGTGTTTGATCTTGTAGCGGCGATAGGCATCCTTGAACGGCACCCCATCAATGAAGCAGACTTTGGAGCCGACAGTCTCGCCTCCTTGAAGATGGGCGATGTCGATCGCTTCCACGATCCGCGGCGGCTCGGCCAGGCCCAGGGCTTCCTGAAGTTTGGCGACGCCTTCCTGGGGATGGGTGACGAAGGCCTCGGGCTGCCAGAATTGCTCGGTGCCTTTGCCGGCACGATTGCCCAGGGCGTTGAGGGCTTTGATTTCATCGCGCAATTTGGCCGCGCGCTCGAAATGCATCGATTCGGAGGCGGCCTTCATTTCCTTTTCGAGGTCGCGGAGCACGGCTTTGCGGTCGCCGTCGAGGAACTTGATCAGGCGGCCAATATCCGCACTGTAGGAGTCGCGGGGAATCTTGTCTGCACAGGGGGCGGTACACTGGTTGATGGCGTAGAGCAGGCAGGGCCGGAAGAATTTTTTGCGGGAGTCGGATTCGAGAATCTCCAGGTGGCAGGTGCGAAACTTGAAGGCGCGCTGGAGGTGCTGGACGGCCTCCTTCAATTGATAAACGCTGGTGAATGGGCCGTAAAGCTTCACACCATCGGTTCGCGGGATGCGGGTGACATAGACTCCGGGATAGTCATCATCGAGCGTGACCATGAGATAGGGATAGGTCTTGTCATCGACGAGACGGACATTGAAGCGCGGCTGGATGTCCTTGATGAGCCGATTTTCGGCCAGAAGCGCTTCGACTTCGCTTTCGGTTTCGAGGATTTCGAAATCGACGACATGATCGAGCAGGCCGGCCTTGGTGTGTTCGAGTTTGGTGCGGGCCTGAAAATAGGAGCAAACGCGATCGCGGAGGGAGGCGGCCTTGCCGACATAGATCACCCGGCCCTTGTCATCCTTCATGAGATAGACGCCGGGGGATTTGGGAAGGGTTTTGGCCTTCTCGTTGAGGTTTTGGATGCGTTCATCCATGATGGGTGGGGTATTATAAGCGGTCAGAAGTACGGAGGTTTGTGATGCCTATTCAGATCGAGCCGGAGCTTCATTCGGTGGTGATGGAAAACGTCAGTTGGGACTACTACAGCCGGACACTGGAGGAGCTGGGGCCAAGTCGTGGATTTCGAATTATTTTTGACCAGGGCAGGATGGAAATCGTGACGACGAGCAATTTGCACGAACGAATCAAGAAGACTATCGCGCGGCTGCTGGAGATGTACGCGGCGGAAGCGGCCATTTCGATAGTTGCCGATGGAACGCTTACTCTTCGGCGAGAATCACTGAAAAAGGGGTTGGAGCCTGATGAATGTTATTACGTTCAGACGCCCGCGCCTCCGGCAACCGAAGGTGAATTTGATCTTTCCATTCATCCTCCACCCGATCTGGCGATTGAGGTGGAGATCTCGCGAGGATCGATCTCAAAGATGGAGATTTATGGGGCTTTGAAGGTGCGGGAGATTTGGCGATACAAGGTTGGCCGCGTCGTGCCAATGCATCTGACCAGCTCGGGTGAATACGTAGCCGCTAAAAATAGCCTGGCGTTCCCAAATCTGGATATGGGACAATTCAATAAGTACGTCAAGCAGGCAGTCGAGGAAGATGTGAATGAAGCGATAAAGGCGTTGCGAAAATGGGTGAGGTCGGGCGCGAAGGGGCGCGCGAAGTAATGATCATCATTCCCAGCATCGATCTTCGCGAAGGGCGGGTGGTTCGGCTTGTACAGGGGGATTATCAGCGGCAACTGAATTACGACGTCGATCCGGTGCAGACGGCCAGGCAATTCGCCGCGGCGGGGGCCAGGTGGATGCATATTGTCGATCTGGATGGGGCCAAGCGCGGGATGCCAGTGCAGACTGCGCTAATCGGGAAAATTATCGCGGCAAGCGGAATGAGCGTGCAGGTGGGGGGCGGCGTGCGCAGCGCGGAGGATGTGCATCAGTTGCTGGCGGCGGGGGCGGAGCGGGTGGTGGTGGGGACCAAGGCGCTGGAGGATTGGGAATGGTTTTCCAAGTTGGTGCAGCGGCCGGATTTGAAGGGGAAGATTGTGCTGGCGCTGGATGCGAAGGAGGGGATCGTGGCGACGCGCGGGTGGACGGAATCTTCAGGGCAGAGCGCGGTGGAGATTGCCAGAAAGGTGAGTGATTGGCCGCTGGGGGGGATTCTGTACACGGATGTGGCGAAGGATGGGATGATGAGTGGGCCGAATTTGGAGCAGACGCGGAGATTGGCCGAAGCGGGGAAGGTGGCGGTGATTGCCAGCGGGGGCGTGGGGAATTTGGAGCATATTCGGAAATTGAAGGGGCTGCCGATTTGGGGGGTGATTGTGGGGAGGAGTTTGTATGAGGGGACGGTGGATTTGGGGGAGGCGATTGGGGTGGCGGGGGCAAAGACTTGATGGGCATTCGGGCAATTGTGGGCGCACTTTGGTGCGTTCTTCGGGATCGTGCTGTCGTAGGTGGGTGGAGTGTTGAGGGCACCAAGAGTGCTTGCGAAGCCTACATTGCAGACACCCGCGTCCCACACTCCGGACATCGATCTGGAGTGGCGCGAAGATCGTAGCTGCAA
>JBGPEF010000655.1:0-3000 GCA_041482675.1 Tepidisphaeraceae bacterium
GGGGAGGGTGTTGCGGCAGTAGGTTTCGAAGGTGCGGATGCCGCGTTCGCAGAGGATCACGTTGTTGTTGCCGCGGGAGATGATGTATTCGGCGGCGAGGAGGAATTCTTCGAGGGTGGCGGAGAGGCCGCGTTTGAGGAGGACGGGCTTGGCTTGCTCGCCGACTTTGTTGAGAAGGTTGTAGTTTTGCATGTTGCGAGCGCCGATCTGGAGGACATCGGCGTATTCGCAGACGATGGGGACCTGCTCGATGGACATGACTTCGGTGACGATGGCCAGGCCGGTTTTCTCGCGGGCTTCGGCGAGGATTTTCAGGCCTTCTTCGGCGAGGCCCTGGAAGGCGTAGGGACTGGTGCGGGGCTTGAATGCGCCGCCGCGGAGGGCGATTGCGCCGGCTTCCTTGACGGCGTGGGCGGTCTCGAGGATTTGCGAGCGGTCTTCGACGGAGCATGGGCCGGCGATGACGCCGATGCGGTTGCCGCCGATTTTGCCTTTGCCGAGGGAGACGATGGAGCGGTCCCGTTGGACTTCGCGGCTGGCCATTTTGTAGGGGGCGAGGACGGGCATGACCTTATCGACGCCCTCGACGGATTCGAGCTTGGATTTGTCCTTGAGGCGGTCGTTGCCGATGGCGGCGATGACGGTGCGTTCGGTGCCGACGATGACGTGTTCTTTGAGGCCCATTTCGCGTACCAGGTTGATGACATGGTCGACCTGGGGTTGGGTCGAGCCGGATTTCATGACGACGATCATTGGAGACCTCCGGGGAAAAACGGGCGCCAGTGCCAACGCATAAGAACTCCTCACAGAATGTCGGGCAAGAGTGCCCGTCGATTGTCGGGCAGGAGTGCCCGACCTACCGAAATAAAAAAGCCCCAGGATTGCGTCCTGAGGCTCTTGTCTTCACAGTGGCAAAGCAGACGCTCAGGACGCGGATTTGGCGGCCGGATAAAAGTATCCGCTAAACCAAAAGCCAAAAAACGCGGGCGAGCGATGCATGATCAATATAGATATAGCACAGAGCGGCGGTTTTGCAAACTTTTTCGGGGGCCGGGCTATTGCTCCATGGCCGGGCCGTGGACGTTGTAAAGTTTGTCGCCGATTTCAAGCTGGACGCGGGTGGCGGCGGTGTTGGCTTTGGCCAGGGAGATGCCATCGCGGTTGAAGAGGTTTTCGCGCTGGATGTTGACGGTGCCGCGGGCCGGGATGTTATCGACATGGGCCACGTATGCACCATTCACCCAAACTTTGGCGTCGGTGATGGCCCGCTCGGTGGTGTTGAGGATCTTGATGTCACCATCCTTGCCTTTGATCAGCGCGGCGACGGCCAGGTCATCGGAGGGCTGCCTGGTGGGATACTGGCTCTGCGCGGCGAAGGCGGCGAGCTGGGTCCGTTCGGTGTCGTTGGCTTTGAACGGGTTTTTGACTTCTGCGCTGGTGCTGCATCCGACGAGGATGAAGCCGACGAGTGCGATTGCGAGGGCGCGAGACATGAGAGGCTCCTTTCGGGAATCGGGTCGAGACATGAATTTGAGAACGACTGCTGAGTTTGCGTTGTAAATTCCGTGCCATCGGTCAAGCGGGCAATTTTGCGGTTTAGTAGCGTCAAAAAGTTGTTGAGGCCGGCGGCCAATGGCTTGTGCGGGACACGTCGCAGGCTAAAATGGCACCGTTTGTGGGGGTAGCTCAGCCTGGTCATGGGCGGCGGCAGGCTGAGGCACTCCAAAGGGCGGGTGGCGCGGGGGCGCTGCGGAAGGAGTTGGTTATGGCGCTGTCGCAGGGTCAAATGCGGATCGTCGGAGCCGTGCTGGCGTTTGTGTTGATTGGCGGCGCGGTGGGGATTGTTGTTTACCAGATGAAAAAACCGGGGAAGGTGTTGGTGGTCGATACGGGATCGGCTGCGCCCGCGAAAGGCGCTGGAGCTGCGCCCATGGAGAAGGGCAAGCCGGTGAGCGGAGTTGTCGTGAGTGGCGATGGCAAGCCGGTCTCGGGCGTAGAGGTGGTGCTGGTGCCGGAGGGCTATGGATTTGATCTGAATGGGCCAAGGCCGCAGAGTTTTCCGAATGCGCGGAGCGATAAGGACGGGAAGTTCGATTTTCCGCAGCCGTCGGCGTGGTCTGACCTTGCGGTCATCAGCGATACAGGATTTGCGCAGGTGGGCCGCACGGAGATGCCGTCGGACGGCAAGATCGTAATGCGGCCATGGGGGCGCGTGGAGGGAACATACCTGGTGGGCAAAACGCCGCAGCCCAATCAGCAGTTGTTGCTGTATCCCATAAACATGGGCCGAGCCGTGCCCACGACCGATCCGAGCAACCCCTATCGGCTGGTCACGTCCGGTGGACGCGTGCGCATAAGCCAGAGAGCGACGACCGACGCCCAGGGCCGCTTTATCTTCGAGCGAGTGGGCCCGGGTCCAATGCTGGTCAGCAAATCAGTAATCACCGGCCGGATGTCCCGCTCGATCAACCTCGCCAATGTGGACGTGCGCGCCGGCGAGACTGCATTGGTGGAAATCGGCGGCAAAGGCAGGCCGGTGATTGGGCGGGTGGTGGTGGATCGCAAAGAGGAAGCTCTGCCGCCCATTGTTGGTTCAATCGATCTGATGCAGCCTGCGCCAACCGGTGGGCGACGAGCCTTTGCGCCGGGGCCCGATTGGCCGAAGCTCAGCGAGCAGGAGCGGCAACGGCTCGTTGATGAGTGGATGCCGACAATAAGGCATCTGCAACTTCAGGTGTCAGTTGCAGTGGCCGCTGATGGCACATTTCGCGCTGAAGACGTTCCCGCCGGACAGCATTCCATCCGGATGTACAGCCAGTCGCTGGAACCCGGTTCCGCATCGATCGAGATCGCAGCGGATGTGACTGTGCCACTGGCAATTTCGCCGATGCCGGATGGCCGAAGCGATGAGCCGTTTGATACGGGGACGATCACGCTGAAGGTCAGGCCGCGGGTGAAGGTGGGGGCGGCAGCGCCGGCGGTCGAGGCGGTAAAGGCGGA
>JBGPEF010000656.1:0-2982 GCA_041482675.1 Tepidisphaeraceae bacterium
AGACCATGGATGATCTGGTTGCCGCATTCCGACGCGGTGTTGGCCGGATCAACGGCCACCGCAGCCAAATGGGCTTCATGTTCAATCACGATGACGTGTCGCAAAGGAAAGCTGCGTGAAAGATTCTGCGTTCCTACTTAGCCAACGTCGATGCTCATCGACAGCAATCTCATCATCTACGCCGCCCAGCCCTCCAATGCTCCGCTCCGTCATTTCATTGCGGCCAACAATCCCGCCGTTTCAGCTATCAGCTTTGTCGAGGTTCTCGGCTTCCATCGCCTGACGCCCGATGACAAACGAGTCTTTCAAAGGTTTTTTGCATCGGCACAGATATTCCACGTGACACCGCCGATCCTAGACACGGCGGTCACCTTGCGCCAGCAGAGGCGTGTGTCTCTGGGCGACTCACTCATCGCCGCCACCGCGATCATCCACAACAAGACATTGCTCACCCGGAACCTCGATGATTTTCGGTGGATTCCTGGCCTTCGACTCTTCGACCCGCTGGCCAGTCCGACGCCGTGAGTTCCACCTCAACCTCAGCCCATGCCCTCCCTCCCTCTCACCTACGCCCCCGCGCTCCCCAAACCCCAACCCCTCTTCCACCTCATCCTCCTCCCGCTCATTTGGCTCCCGGCCGCCATCGGCGCGCGCCTCTTCGCCAATGAACTCATCCAGATCATGATCTTTTTCCCCACCGTCCCCCTGATGATCCTTTTCCAAAACCGGCTGGAAACCACAACCATCCTCAACATCGCCCTCGCCTTCACCCTCCTGGCAGTCATCGGCCTCGGCCACCTCCTCGACAGCATTCGCGCTCCCCGCTGGATTTACTTCGCCTTGCCCCCGATTTTCCTCCTCGCCCTCGCCTCACGCTTCTTCCCCCAAAACTTCCAGACCGGCCTGCAATCCATCCCTCCCCCGCCTCCGGCCGCCGCCTGGCATCGCTCCAACCTCTTTCCCGCGTGGTGCTTTACCCTCTACCTCTTCGCCGTCGCCGTTATCCTCCTCACCGCGCTCCTCCGCCCGTTCTTTCGGCGCCGCTCGATGTTCTAATTCAAAGCGCGGGGGTGCGAGGAGAGAATGGTGCGGCGAGCCGCACCCTGCCGAGGGGGTGAGCACGGGAGATGGGGGTGGGTTTTATTGAGGGGGGGTGGGGTGTAGGCTGGGGGGATGGCGCGGTATTCGGTTGGGCTGGATTTTGGGACGGAGTCGGTTCGGGCGCTGGTGGTGGATATCAGCGATGGGCGGATCGCAGGGAGGGAAGTGGTCGAGTATGCGCATGGGGTGATCGATGGGGAGTTGCCGGGGTCTTCGGAGAAGTTGCCGGGGGATTATGCGCTGCAACATCCATTGGATTGGGTGGAGAGTGTGGGGAAGGCGTGCAAGGGCGCGATGCGGCAGGCCCAGGCGGATGTGAGGAGCGTGGTGGGGATTGGGGTGGATTTTACGAGCTGTACGATGTTGCCGACGCTGGCGGATGGGACGCCGCTGTGTGTGGTGGAGCGATTCAAAAGAGTTCCATTGGCGTGGGCGAAGTTGTGGAAGCACCATGGGGCGAAGGAGGCGACGGATCGGATTAATGAGTTGGCGCGGGAGAGGAAGGAGAAGTGGCTGGAGAGGTACGGGGGGATCATTGGGGTGGAGTGGTTTTGGCCGAAGGTGCTGGAGACGCTGGCGGGTGCGCCGGAGGTTTATGAGGCGGCGGAGGTGTGGATTGAGGCGGGGGATTGGATGGTGTGGCAGTTGGTGAGCGGGCCGTTTCCGAGGTGCAGCGTGGAGGGGTTGGTGAGATCGACGTGTCAGGCGGGGTATAAGGCGATGTGGAATCGGCAGACGGGGTATCCATCGCGGGAGTTTTTTGCGGCGGTGGATGGGCGGATGGGAGATGTGGTGAAAGAGAAGATGGCCGGGAAGTTGATTGCGCCGGGGGAAAGAGCCGGAGTGTTGAGCGCGGGGGCGGCGGAGATGCTGGGGCTGGTGGCGGGGATTCCGGTTTCGGCGGCGATCATTGATGCGCATGCGGGGGTGCCGGGGGCGGGGGTGGCATCGCCGTCGACGATGGTGATGGTGATGGGGACGAGCTCGTGTCATATGATGAACAGCAGGATCGAGAAGATGGTGGCGGGGATCGCGGGGGTTGTCGAAGATGGGATTTTGCCGGGGTATTTTGGGTATGAGACGGGACAGGCTTCGGTGGGGGATGCGTTTGCGTGGGTGGCGAAGACAGTGGGATTGTCTCATGCCGAGTTGAATGAGCGGGCGGCGAAATTGAGGCCGGGGAGCGGGGGTGTGATGGCGCTGGATTGGCTGAATGGGTGCCGGACGCCGTTGATGGATGGGAGGCTGAGCGGGGCTTTTGTTGGCGTGACGCTTGGCACGCGGCCGGAGCAGTTGTATCGGGCGATGATGGAAGCGACGGCGTTTGGGGTGAAGTGGATTGTGGAGACGCTGCGGGAGGCGGGGGTGCCGTGCCGGAGATTTTGTGCGTCGGGGGGATTGCCGGGGAAGTCGCCGTTGTTGATGCAGATTTATGCGGATGTGCTGGATGCGCGGATACGGATTCCGGAGTCAAATGAGCCGGTGGCGCTGGGGGCGGCGATATTGGGGTGTATTGCGGCGGGGAGTGAGGTGACGGGGTATCACAGTATTAGTCAGGCGATTCATGGGATGGCGAGGTGGAGGGAGGATCTGGTGTATCGGCCGGATCTGAGGGGAAGGAAGGAGTATGGGAGGATTTATGAGTTGTATCGGGAGTTGGGGGATGGGAAGGGGGTGGTGGCGGGGGTGATGAGGGGGTTGAGGGAGATTTAGCGCCTCAATCATCTTGGCGCGGCGGGGGCCGCAACCCAAATGACGAATGACCAATGACGAATGACGAATGACGAAAGAATATCGAATGACTAAGAGGCTATCTCAAAAGGCCCAAAACGGGCCGTTCGCGACCCTGAAAACGGGCTTTTGAGATAGTTACTAATGACG
>JBGPEF010000657.1:0-2977 GCA_041482675.1 Tepidisphaeraceae bacterium
AGAACTATCACCGGGCCCTCCAGAAGATCGTCCGCACCGCAGCGCCGGGCGGCCGGATCGTCTATTGGAACATGCTCGCCCCGCGGTCGCGGCCGGATTCGATGGCCGATGCGCTTCGCCCGTTGACCGAGTTGGCGAAGCGCCTCCATCTTCGCGACAAAGCCTTCTTCTACTCGGCCATAGTTGTCGAAGAGATTCTCGCCGGTCGATAATGCCCCCCATGCACCCTCTGGCCGGCATGGCAATCATCCTCGGAGCCTTCCTGCTCCTCTGGATCGCCCTCGCCCTCTTCCGCAAGCTCCGCAACCCCAACCCCGAAATCCTCCGCAAGCTGATGCACGTCGGCATGGGCCTGGTGACCCTCCTGCTCCCCGCTCTCTTCGATCGCGCCTGGCCCGTCGTCCTCCTCGCCTCAATTTGCGCCCTCGCCCTCGCCGCCGCCAAATTTTGGCCGCCCCTGGGCGCTGTCATCGGCGGCGTCGATCGCGCCTCCCGCGGCGATCTCTATTTTCCCATCAGCGTCGCCATCCTCTTCATCGCCGCCAATCACACCACCACGCCACTGCTTCACGGCCGCGCCATCCTCTTCTGCATCCCCATCCTCATCCTCACCTTCGCCGACGCCATCGCCGCCCTCGTCGGCATCTCTTACGGCGCTCACCGCTACACCGGCATCGAAAGCCAAAAAAGCGCCGAAGGCTCCCTCGCCTTCTTCACCGTCGCCTTCCTCTCCACCCACATTCCCCTCCTCCTCCTCACCGACGACCGCCAGATGGTCCGCGAAAAAGTCCTCCTCATCTCCCTCACCATCGGCTTCCTCGTCATGCTCCTCGAAGGCATCGCCTGGCGCGGCCTCGACAATCTCCTGGTCCCCCTTGGCGCTTTCATCCTGCTCAACAAATACATCGGCCTCTCCCCACGCGACCTCTCCATCCGCTTCATCGTCGCCTTCGGCTGGGTCTTCCTGGTCCTCATGTGGCGTCGGCTTTCCAGCCTCAACGCCGCCGCCCTCCTCGGCGCAGCCCTCGTCGGCTACATCGCCTCCGCCCTCGGCGGCTGGATCTGGGTCATTCCCCCCATGCTCCTTTTCGTCAGCTACAACTCCATCTTCCCGCGCACCGAAATGGATCGCACTCACGCCCACACCATGCACGGCGTCCTGGCCACCAACCTCCCCGGCCTCCTCTGGCTCCTCGTCGCCAGCGGCTTAAGCGAACCGGATGCCCGCCCATTCTTCTGGCCCTACGCCCTCACCTACGCCGCTCATTTGGCCATCATCGGTTTCATGCGTCTCCGCCATGTCCACCCCGGCGTCCAGCCCGTCGCCCATTTTCTGCGAAGCATCATGATCAGTTGGCTCGTGCTTTTCATTCCCTCCACCATCGCCTTCATCGCCTGGTATTGGCCCGTCGATCATTACATTGCTGCCGCACAGGCGCAGCTTGCTCTTGTTGGCATCGCTCTGGCGCTTTTCCTCTTCACTCGCACTGAACCCAAGCTCGAATCGATGCCCACCGACACCGCCCGCTGGCTTCGCCAGGCTCTATACGCCACCGCCGGCTCTCTCCTTACTCTGGCATTTTTCTATTTCCAGCGCAACTAAATCCCCACCAGCGTCTGCCCCACCGCCATCGCCGCGTTACACGCCCCATGCACCAGCATCGCGCTCCAGATCGACCCCGACCATTCAAACGCCCGGCCCAACCCATTAACTGACCGATAATCTGAGCGCTTTTTTTGCAATAAATGGCCTGTGAGGTAGTATCGAACTGTAGGAACTATCATGCACAGTTGGATTGCGCCTTGGATGGCATCGAAGAGACGGCGCAAAACGTTTGATACAAATAGTTTACGGCAAAGGCTCAATCTGGAGCCGCGCCGTGGGAGAACGAAGATGAAGAGGGCTCCTTTACTTTCCGCCGCCGTCGCGGCTGCCTTGGCCGGCGTCGCTTGGGCCGGGCCAATCGGCATCAACTACGTCGATACCGGCGATGACGGAGTTCGCGATGGCCTCCCGGATTCCTTGCTCCCGACAGAATCGGCCGGTGCTCCGGGTTATCAGCAAGTCGGTTGGAACAACATGGGCCGCTGGGGGCAGACGGTTGGCCTGAAGGACAGCACCGGCGCTGCCACCGGCGCGACGAGCACCTGGGATTCGGCCAACACCTGGAACGATGGCGCAGGCGTCGGCAGCCCCAATGCCAAGCTGATGAACGGCTACCTCGATGCCACCGGCGAAGTCAACGACAACACCGCTCCCTACCAGTTCTTCAACAACAAGAATAAACCCGAAGTTTATATCGCCGGCCTCAGCGCATGGCTGGCCGCCCAGGGCGCTGCCACCTATAACGTCGTGGTCTACACCGATGGCGATGCCACCGAAGGGCGCAAGTCGGAATACTGGCTTCAGGATGGCGCCGGCGGCGATCCCCCCACGACTCTCGGCGCTGATCTGACATCTCACGTGTTCGTCAGCGATGTCTCCAATTTTTCCGGCGCCTTCACCGAAGTTCCCCTTTCGGCCAACACCCTGGCCACCGCCGGTGAAGGAAATTACTTCGTCTTTACTGGCCTCAGGGCCGACAGCTTCATCCTCAGAAGCGAAGAGCAGACCTTCCGGGCCCAGATCAACGGCATGCAGATCATCGCGGTGGTCCCAGAGCCCGCATCGATGGCGGTCCTGGCGCTGGCGGGCTTCGGCCTGCTGGCTCGCCGACGGCGCGCCTGAGACATTGAAATATTCCTGAAAACCCAACAGTCGCCGACGAGTTACTCGCCGGCGACTGTCTTGTTTATAGCCCTGCCTGATTACGCCGCTACAATCACCACCAAATCATGCGCGCTGCTGTCATTAACAAGGTGATCGTCCTCGGCGGCGGCAGCGCTGGCTTCATGGCCGCCATCGCCCTCAAGGTAAAACTCCCCGCACTCCAGGTCCTGGTCATCCGCTCCAAAGACATCGGCATCATCGGCGTCG
>JBGPEF010000658.1:0-2943 GCA_041482675.1 Tepidisphaeraceae bacterium
ATCGAAGGCGCGGCCGGTTTTGGCACTCCGGTTGCCATTTCCGGCGCATTGATGGTCGGCCTTGGATTTCGACCATTCCACGCCGCGATACTTTGCCTGATCGCCAACACCGCTCCAGTTGCCTATGGCGCACTCGGCACCCCCATCACCGCTCTCAGCGGGGTAACCGGCATTCCAGAAATGTTGATCTCCAGGATGGCCGCGCGGCAGTTGCCGTTCTTCTCGCTGATCGTGCCGGTGTGGATGACCGCCGTGCAGGTGCGGTTGGATCGCCAGCCATGGAGCAAGGTGTGGGAAGTTTGGCCCGCCCTACTCGTCGCCGGCGGATCATTCGCCATCACCCAATTCCTGGTCGGCAATTTCGTGGACTTTCGGCTGGTGGACATTCTCGGCGGCGTGGCCTCGATGGCCGCGGTGGCGATCTTCACCCGGTTCTGGCGGCCGCGAATTCCATATGGAGAAGCCGCTCATCAAGTGGCCGCCCTGCGCCGCCATCCGACGCCACTGGTTGTCAGGGCGTGGATGCCCTGGGCGCTGCTCACGGTGATCGTCTTCGTCTGGGGATATCCCAGGTTCAAGAATCCGATTGAAAAGAAGACGGGAGTGGTGCTGATCCAAAAAGTGCCGTACGTCCACAACGTCGTCTACCGCACCTATCCGGTGGTGAACGAGAAGGCGATCGACAAGGCCGAGTTCAGGTTGAACTGGCTCACCGCGCCGGGCACCGCGATCATGTTTGCCGCATTGGTTTCCGGCCTGCTGGCGCGGCTGAGTACCGATCAGTGGCGATCCAGCATATTGATCACCGCCTCTCGCCTGCGCCTGCCGCTGCTGACCATCTGTCTCATTCTCTCCATGGGCTTCATTACCAAATACTCGGGCATGGATGCCGTGCTCGGCCTGGCCTTCACCAGAACCGGCCGGCTCTATCCTTTCTTCGCCGCCATGCTCGGCTGGCTGGGCGTCGCCCTGACCGGCTCGGACACATCGTCCAATGTTATGTTTGGCTCGATGCAGAAAATTACCGCCGAGCGGCTTGGAATTTCTCCGGTGCTCATCGTTACCGCCAACTCCACCGGCGGGGTGATGGGCAAGATGATCGACGCCCAATCGATCGTGGTCGCCACGGCGGCGTGTTATGAGGACAGGGAGGAAGGCAAAATGGCGGCCGGGCCAATTTTCCGCGGGGTCCTGATCCATTCCATCCTGCTGGCTATGCTCATGGGGGTCCTGGTGATGCTCCAGGCGTATGTTTTTCCGGGAATGATCCCGAAATAAACGGTTCCACGAATCGACTCTTTTTCTAATGGCGGATGAGAATGGTCGAGATGATGATGGATAGCGAAGGGAAGCAGGGGCGGCTTGGGCCGGCGAATCTCCACTCACGGCGGCTGAAGCCGCCCCTACTGCGATCGTGGGAACAAATCCTTTGATCTTTCGTCGCAGTTCCATTATTGTTGTGTTCGCGGACATGCGCTGGGGCTCACGCGACACCGCAAAACTCAGTCGACAGGCGAAATGACTGCCGGGGTTTGCCAGGAATGGCGATGCCCCGACTCTCTCCGCCAATTTGCAAAGGGCTGAAGCGTGAGAAAATTCCTTCGGATATTCCTGATCATTCTGGTGGTGCTGGTTGGCCTGGGATTCCTGATCAACTGGTGGGTCAGGAAGAACATGGCGTCCGGGCCGGAGACTCCGACGGTTCGTGTCGAGCCGGTGATGCGGGGGAATCTCATTGAGACCATCAGCGCCCCCGGCGAGGTGGAGCCCAAGAGCAAAGTATCGATCAGCGCCCGTGTCGCCGCGCGAATCACCGAGCTTCCGTTCAAGGAAGGGGACAAGGTCACCAAGGGCAGCGCCACCACCAAACCTTCGGTGCTGGTGAAGCTCGATGACACCGAATTGGCGGCAGCGCTCCTGTCGGCAACTGCGCGGCACGCAGCCCAGAAGGCGCAGATCAGGGTCAGCGAGCAGCAAATCGCCGCCGCCCGCTCCCGCCTGGCGGCCACCCGTGTCACGCTGGCCGAGGCCAATCGCGACCTCAAGCGGCAGTTGGAGCTTGGAAAGGATGTGGCGACGGCCGTCGTCGAGCAGGCACAGTCGAAGGTGGATGAGCAGATTGCGCAGCTCAGGGCGGCCGAGGAGAGCATCACGGCGGATGAGACGGGTCTGGAAGTGATGACTCACAACCTCGACGCCGCCGCCGCCGAGATCGCGCGGGCCAAGGACAATCTCAGCTACACCATCATCACATCGCCCATCGATGGCGTGGTCACGCGCCTGAATGCCGAAGTGGGCGAGTTGGTGATGACGGGGACCATGAACAACGCCGGCACGGTGATCATGGAAGTGGCCGATCTCTCGCAGATGATGCTCAATACGCGCGTGGATGAGACTTCGATTTCTGACGTGCAGGTGGGGCAGAAGGCGACGGTGCGCATGGAGGCGTATCGCGATAAGATTTTTGAAGGTACGGTGGTGGCCGTCGCCCTGGCGAATTTCGATCCCAACATGGCCCGCGGCGGCGGTGGCAACCGCTTCATGATGGGCAACAACGATGGGACCAAGTTTTACAAAACGGAAATCCTGCTGAAGACCAATGGGCAGCGGATTTTTTCCGGGCTGACGGCCGACATCGACATCGAAACCAAGCGCTGGGACAACGTCCTGAAGATACCAAGCCAGGCCGTGCTGGGGCGCGAGGTGGACAATCTTCCGCCCGACGTCCGCGAGCGGCCGGAGGTGGACAAGAGCAAGACCACCGTGCCGGTCGTCTATCGCGTGATCGACGGGAAGGCGGTGGTCACTCCGGTGAGCATCGGCGGCAGCGATCTGACGCATACGGTGATCAAGTCGGGTTTGTCGGAGACTGATGTGATCATCACCGGGCCATTCAAGGTGCTGGAATCGGTGCAGAACAATCAGAAGGTGAAGGAAGAGCGG
>JBGPEF010000659.1:0-2938 GCA_041482675.1 Tepidisphaeraceae bacterium
AGGGCCTTATTCTCCCTTCGGAATTTGGGGAAACCCACGTGCGCCATGCCAGAAGCGGACGGTTTCGATACTCTGCTCATGAGGCCGCACCCGGTGGATAATCCGATACGAACGACAGACAATCTCGCGCAAATTCGGCTCTTGGAATTCTGGCACAACCCGCCCCCATCTCTGGAAACGCCGCCAACCCCTCAGCACGGACGATCAGTTCGTACCCCACCCGGGCAGCGGCATCCGAGTTATGCCGGGCGATGAAGCGAACAATGCTCTCCAAATCTGCCCGCGCGGAGGGCGCGATGATTACTTTCCAGCCCATTGGGCGATTTGCGATTTGACCTGCTCGATCGGGATGCCTTCGCCGCGGTCTAACTCCGCCAAGCCCTGCTCCACCGCTTGGCGGAATTCCAACTCATAAATGGCGTCCACGAGCGTGGCGTCCGGTGGCAGTTTCTCCGCCACTTCCAGAAGAATGTCTTTCGTGCTCATAATTCAATTCTTTAGCCCAATTGTGTGGCAAATGCAATGTTCGATTCCGAAATCGCAGAGTGTCCCATCCGGCTCACCATGGCTTTCCCGCCCACGCTTTCTTGATTAACCGAGGAACAACAACGTGGCAGGCAAAAGATCGGCCGCTCCTTGTCTGAAAGACCCAACACGATCTGTTGTTCATTAGTGCTCACCATGAAGTTTGGAGTCTCCGACCCAATCAGTTCGGAAGACTCGTTCCAACCCAAACGCCGCTGCGGATATTTATGAGATGGCTTCCAGTCACCGATGTCACGGTTGTCACGGCTAAAAACCGCCCGCCGGGGGAGACAACAACGTTGAGAGTTGAGTGTTGAAAGTTGAATGTTGAAAGTTGCCCGCCTTCACTTCGTTTCGGCGCGGTCGCGCCGACTCGTCACGACGGAGCAACGCGTAGGCGGAAGCTCCGCCAATTACAGTTTGCGGGACACATGGAGTTGGCGTAGAGTCTCGCATGAACTACCAGCAAATCATCACAATGGAGCCAGGCAAGCGCGGCGGAAAACCGTGCATTCGCCGTATGCGCATCACCGTCGGCGATGTGCTCGGCTGGCTGGCGGCAGGGATGACGCACGAGGAAATCTTCTCCGATTACCCCGAATTGACGGAAGAAGATATTCGGGCCTGCCTGGCGTATGCCGCCGACCGGGAGCGCCGGCTGACGACCGTGCTGACGCCGCCGCATGAAGCTCCTGTTTGATCAAAACCTAAGTGCTCTGGACCGAAAGTTCGGTGACGTATTGTATGAATCACGCCGCCAGGGCTGTCGTGGGCTGAAAGTTCAACTTGGCGACCAAATTCTTGAGTTGAGCGCGTGTGAACTTCCACTCAAAAGGTTGTGCCATCTGCTCATAATGAGTCTGGAAGTCAAAAAGCCTTTGCGCGACCGCAGCCAGAGAGGGGAAATCGTTGGGCGTCAGGACTTTTCGTTGGACGACCGAGAAATAAATCTCGACCTGATTGAGCCAACTGGCATGGACCGGCAGGTGGACCAATTCAAGATGGGGATAGTCCTTTTGCAAACGCTGGCGGGCGGCTTGTCCTCGATGCGAGGAACCATTGTCCACAATCCAAAAGACCCGTTTGGCCTTCCGATAAGGTTCTTGCTCCATGACTTGTTTGACCAATCCGCCGAAGGGGATGATCCCGGTGGTCGAGACACAACGCCCAAAGATTTTAGCGCGGCGGACATCCCAAGCGGCCAAATATTGTAAGGCACCTCCCCGCTCGTATTCGAACTCAACGCGCATGCTTTGGCCGGGTTTGGGAGGCTCAGTCCGGTGGAGGCGAACTCGAGCCTGGATGCTGGTCTTCTCATCGGCGGAGATGACAAATTCATCACTGCCCAATGCTTGGTCCTGCCAATGGCCTTGATAAAGATCCAGCACTCGTCCGGCTTTCTGCTCAAAGAGTGGATCGCGTGGGAAAATCCAACTGCGATGTTGCCAGGGGCGAATGGCATCTTCGTGGAGCCATCGCCAGATCGTGGTGCCACTAATGTGAGCGGTAATGCCACGCTCAATCACCGCTTGGACCAAGTCCTGGCGGCTGAATCTTGAGAGAGGTAAACCAGACTCGGCAGGCAGTTCACAAGCCAAGGCCTTAACTTGCACGACCACTTCTGGGGGGAAAACCGGGCGGACGCCCGGTTCGTGGTTCATCTTCTAAGCCGGCCAGTCGTTCTTCAAAGAAGCGTTTGCGCCATTTGCTGACGATCTGACGGGGAACCGAAAGGTGGTCGGCGATTTGGTCGTTCCGTAATCCTTGAGCGGCCATCAGAATCATTTTCGCTCGGGCGACAACAATATACGGTGACGTATATTTACGCGCCGTGGATTCGAGGTGAATTCTTTCGGCGCCACTGAGTTCAATGGAATAAGGGCTGTGTCTCGGCATTGTTCTTGCTCACACGAGCGAAGGAAAATATGCCATAAAACTGGAATAAAGCAATAACGATACGACATCGTATTTATGTTCAGGACCACTTAGGCAGTGAGCAATTCTGTGCGGAAGAGTTCATGGACGAGCGGGTCGGCGTGCGAAGCCAGGTCGGCCCGGCCGCCGAGGGGGACAAAAGTCTGATTGTTCAACATGGCAAACTGCTTGGCACGGTCCCGCCAGGGACGGAGGTTGTCACCGGTTACGGCCAAGGTCAGCGGCCGCCCGCCCATTACGGGATGGCCGGCGGCCAATTGATCGAGGAAGCCGAGCCACCAGGCGCTGTCCCGCGGATCGAGGCCCGTCAGCGGGTTGTCCAGAAGCAGCACTTCGGGGTTGAGCGCGAGGGCGCGAGCCAAGCCGGCCCGTTGCTGAAGATTTCGCCGCAAGGCTCCCGGTGTCTGTCCGGCCAATTCGGAAAGGCCCGTGACTTCGAGCAGAGCGTCCGTTCGGGCTTTGATTTCGACCGGGCCGA
>JBGPEF010000660.1:0-2927 GCA_041482675.1 Tepidisphaeraceae bacterium
CATCAGCTATATGAAGTGCGCTGGCTGCGCGATCCAAAATATGCGCGGGACTATTCCAAATATTGGTTTCGTACCCCCGGCGCGCAGCCGCGGCGGTATAGCACCTGGCTGGCTGATGCGATCTGGGCCGTCCATGAAGTGCATCCCGACGATGCTTTCATGAAGGACCTCCTCCCCGATTTGATTACGAATTATCAGGGCTGGGAAAAGGAGCATTTCGTCCCCGAGGTCGGCCTGTTCTGGCAGACCGGCCACGACGATGGGATGGAGATTAACATCAACAGCCGCCAGACGCAGGACACGGTCCGTGGCGCTCCCGGATACAGGCCGACGTTGAACAGTTACATGTTTGCGGATGCGATGGCGATCGCGAGAGCGGCGGACTGGGCGGGAGACAACAAGACGGGCCAAATGTATCGGGCGAAGGCAAAGTCGATCAAAGAGAAGATGCAGAAGGTCTGTTGGGATCCGAAGCGCCAGTTCTTCATGCACGTTTATCAGAAGGACGAGGAAAAGGAGGGGGCGAAGATCAAGGCCATATCGCGGACGTACGACACGGGCAAGTTTGCGGGGAATGAACACGGGCGGGAGGAGATTGGCTTTGTGCCGTGGCAATTCGGAATTGATCTGCCCGGTGCGGGGTACGATGCGGCGTGGAAATCTTTGATGGACCCGAAGCTTTTCTACTCGAAATTCGGTCCGACGACGGTGGAGAGGGATGATCCGCTGTTTTCACTATCGAGCTGGTGCTGCTGGTGGAGTGGGCAGAGCTGGCCTTATGCGACCACGCAGACACTGAAGGGGATGACATATGTTGTGCAGAATCTCAATTCTCCGGTGACGCGGGATGATTATGTGAAGCTGCTCTCAATATACGCGAGGACGCATCGGAAGAAGGGCGTCCCGTATATCGCGGAGGCCTGTCATCCCGACACGGGTTCGTGGGAAGGACATGATTCATACAATCACAGCGAGCACTATTTTCACTCTGGATTTGTAGACCTGATCGTGACGGGATTGGTCGGATTGGACCCGACGATGAATGAGACCCTGGTGATCAATCCACTCGTCCCGGCGGACTGGGATTACTTTGCGCTTGATGATTTGATGTATCGGGGAAGAAGGCTGAGCATTTTCTGGGACAAGACGGGCCAAAGGTACGGGAAGGGGAAGGGGTTGAACATCATCGTGGATGGAACCGTCTTTCCGATGGGGAACGAATTCAAGGCTGTTGGCATGAACCTGCCACCGCCAAAGCAGCCGAAGATCGAAGAGAAGGCGAGGGAAGTGAATTATGCCGTCAACAACGACGGCTGGTATTTTCCCCGCATTTCCGCCTCCTATTCCGGCCCCGGGGCCGACTTGACCAAGGTCAACGACGGCAACTACTGGTATCATCTCTCTCCCCCCAATCGCTGCACGTTCGAGGGCTCCGAAGCCGCCCAGGACTGGCTGGCCGTCGATTTCGGCGTCAAGCGGCCCGTGGATTCGATCAAAATCTATTTCCTCGAGGATGAACTAAAGATCGCTCCCCCCGAAAAATACGAGCTGGAATATTGGAGCGGCCAAACCTGGAGGCCGATCCCCCAGCAACAGCGCACCCCCGATCAACCCACCGGCCGGCGCGCCAACACCATCCGCTTCCCCACCATTGAAATCCAAAAACTCCGAGCCGTCTTCATCCATCGCGACAACACCCGCACCGGCCTCACCGAGCTGGAAGCCTGGGGCAAAACAACGGGTCCAGTCGATATCGCCCCGCCACCGCCCGGAAATCTCGCCTTCAACCCCGGCAGCCAGGAATTCCCCAAAGCCTCGGCCTCCTTCACTTCGCGCTTCGACAACGTCGCCGAGGTCAACGATGGCAAAACCAGTTTTGCCTCCACGCCGCGAAATCGCTGGACCACCTTCGAATCCCCCAACCCAACCGATTGGGTCGAAATCGATCTCGGCCAGGAAAAAGAAGTCGCCCGCGTCGAGCTGGCCATTTATGACGATCGGGGCGGCGTAAAAGCGCCGGAGAGTTACAATGTGCAGGTCTGGGATGGCAAAGATTGGCGCGATGCGGCGAAGCAGATCAAATCGCCGCCGAAGCCCGCGGGCAATCGATTCAATGAAGTCCGCTTCGAAACGATCCATACATCCAAAATTCGCGTTGTATTCACACACGCGGGGAAAGCCCGCTGTGGCATTTCCGAAATCTTCATATGGCCCAGGTGACGCCCAAGCGGGGGGACGCGCGGTTTCCATCCGGCGGCGCAGGGCCAAAGTCGCTGTCGGGCAGTGCACATTTCCGCAATAGCCCGCAATTCCTTCCTTAGCGCGCAATTATCCCAACCGCGCGAATGCCGTTAGCAGAGTGCTTGTACCCTTCATCCATCGTTTGCGGGCACCGCTGCATTTCAGGGAAGGAGCCTCTCATGTTCAGGAACCGGCGAAATGGATTTACCCTGGTAGAGTTGTTGGTCGTTATCGGCATTATAGCACTCCTCATCGGAATACTGCTGCCGGTGCTGGGCAAGGCACGCTCCGCCGCACGCGCCACCAAATGCGCATCGAATCTGCGCAGCGTGGGGCAGGGGCTGATGATCTATGCGGTCGATTTCAAAGGGGCATTTCCCGCCGCTTACATTTACAAGGGAATGCGAATCGGCGGCCAGATCGAGACGCCAGATGCTGCTACCAATGGATATATCCACTGGTCCAGCTTCGTCTATGGCCAGAAAGCCAATCAGGGCCAAGCCATCTTCCAGAGCATGGTGGGTTGGGATGCATTTCAATGCCCGGAGCTGGAAAAAGGCGGCCTGCCCCCCACCAACACATTCACCGCCAACCAGGATTCGGGCCAATCGAGCGACAATGGCGGCGCTTTCGACGAACAGGCGCCCCGATGTGCTTACACCGTCAACGAGGCCGTCTGCCCGCGC
>JBGPEF010000661.1:0-2925 GCA_041482675.1 Tepidisphaeraceae bacterium
GGCAAAATGCTTTCGCACTCCCTCCAATTCCCCGGCCAGCAGCCGTATCTCGTGTACCCGGTGCGAACTGTCGGCATCGCCCAGCATGCTGGCGTGGGCGTGAATCGGGATGATCACAAAATCATTTTTGCCCGTGGAGAATTTCACGGCGTGCGGAATGCGATCCCAGATCAGCGTGTCATCCAGCGCCTTCTGCCGGCGGGGCACCGGAATCGGATACGGCTTGTCCACGATCGACAACCACCGCTTGTTCCACATCACGCCCGTGCATGCGCTGCGATCGCCGGATTGCGTTGGGAAAAGCAGGTATTCCCAGTCGCCCTGACCTTCGCTGAAGAGGATATGGGCGACGCTGTTGAGCGTGGCATTTCTCCCCGGATATCCCGGCGTCTCGCCCACCAGTTGCAGCGAAATCACCGCCGCCCCGCTGCGGGCGATGTATTGGGCCAGGTCCTCCGGCGTGCGCCGCTCGGCGGGCGTGTGATTGGATGGGCCAAGCCATGCCAGGTTCCACGAGCCGATGCGGATCACCTCCGGCCCAACCGCCGCCTCCTGCATCAGGCCAGCCATCTGCGGACTGGGCTGCGGCAAATTCCCCGACGGCCGATGCTGATTCGAGCACGATGCAACCAGCGGCAGGATGAGTATCAGTGCTCCGATCCCAAGACGCACGATCATGTGGAATGCTCCTGATGTTGCCCCCGGCGTTCAATTGGGCAGAAGCATACGTCCAGCGGCGTCCGGCGGCAAAAGATGTGGACCATTTGAGCAAGCTGGGAGGGGGGGCTATAGTATCCCGCCTCTTTTGACCCAAGTTCGGGGCCGTAGCTCAATTGGGAGAGCACCACGTTTGCAACGTGGGGGTTGCCGGTTCGAGCCCGGTCGGCTCCAGTTTCCCTTCCCGTCTAATTTACTCCTGCTGAATTCCCGTCTCGCCGTGCGTTGGCAGCGTCTGCTCATAACGCTGGGCAATCGGCATCCGCCGGCCAAATCCGAAGGCGCGGCTGGTCACCTTCAGGCCCGGAGCGGCCTGGCGGCGCTTGTATTCGCTGCGATCCACCAGGCGGATCACCCGGCTGACCGTGGCCGGATCGAAGCCTTCCTTCACGATCTCCCCAGCGCCTTTTTCTTCTTCGATGTAACGGTGCAGAATCGCATCGAGGAGGTTATAGGGCGGCAGTGAATCCTGGTCGGTTTGATTCGGCCGGAGTTCCGCCGACGGCGCTTTGGTAATGCTGTTTTGCGGGATCAGCTCTCGGCCGGATTGCTGGTTGATGAATTCCGAGAGAGCGTAGATGGTGGTCTTGGGTACATCGCTGATCACCGCCAGGCCGCCGCACATATCGCCATAGAGCGTGCAATATCCCACGGCCAATTCGCTCTTATTTCCGGTCGTCAGCAGCAGGTGATTGAACTTATTGGAAAAGGCCATCAGGAGCGCGCCGCGCACGCGGGCCTGGAGATTTTCCTCCGTCACATCCCGCTCCCGCCCGGCAAAAACTGGCGTCAGGGTTTCTTCATAAGCATCGTGCACCGTCTTGATCGGCACGATGTGAAATCCAATCCCCAGATTCTCGGCCAGTTTCTTCGCATCGGTGATGGAATGATCAGAGCTGAAACGGCTGGGCATGGAAACGCCAACCACTTTCTCTTTCCCAAGCGCTGCCACCGCCAGGGCCGCCGTTACGGCCGAATCGATCCCGCCGGAGAGGCCGAGAACGACGCTGCTGAAGCCGCATTTTCTCACGTAATCGCGGAGACCCAGAATGAGCGCTTTATAGATCGATTCGATATCTGAAACGGGGTTCAGGGTTCGAGGTTCAGGGTTCAGGAGGTCAACAACGAGCAAATCTTCTTCAAAATCCTTCGCCTGCGCGATGACCTTGCCGGATGCGTCAAAGACGACGCTGTTTCCATCAAACACCAACTCATCATTCCCACCCACCTGATTCACATAAACCAGCGGCTTGCCAAACTGCCTCACCTGCGATCCAAAAAGCTCGACACGGAACTTGTGCTTCCCCACCACAAACGGCGAAGCACTCGCATTGATCATCACCTGCGCCCCGGCCGTGTTCAGGTCGGCGATCGGGTTCTGGTGATACAGCCGCCGCGGGACCATCTTTTCGTCGTTCCACAAATCCTCACAAATCGACAGCCCCATCGGCCGGCCGGCGATGTTGACAATGTTCTGCCGCTCATCGGCCCCCGGCTCGAAATATCGGCTCTCATCAAACACGTCATACGTCGGCAAAAGCGTCTTGAAATGCCGGCTGATGATTTTCCCATCGCGGAGAACGGCCACGGCGTTGTGCAGCGGCCGCCCAATCGGCTGGGCATTTTTCTCCGCATAGCCAACCACCGCATCAATCCCGCTCACACGCGATGCGATATGCTGCACCCCCCGAATATTGTCATCCACAAACTGCGGCTTGAGCAGCAGGTCCTTGGGCGGATATCCAATCACCGACAATTCCGGAAACACCACCACTTTGGCCCCCCGCGCCTTGGCCCGCTCGATGAATTCCAGAATCTTCCGGCAATTTCCCGTGATGTCGCCAACGGTGGGATTGATCTGGGCCAGCGCGATCTTCATTACTGGATTCTATGTGCCCCGCGTCCGCCATTGTAGTGCAGGCTTTCAGCCTGCAAATTGCAGCCTAAAAGGCCGCACTACAAAGTCATTCCCGAACCGGCTTAACCCGCAACCTCGGCGGCGCTGGCTGCGGCGCAAGCACCCCCACATCCTTCGCCTCCAGCGGAATCGGCCTGCCATGCCTGACGATCCGCCGCTCCACTTTTCGCGTGGATATGTGCCGCTGGAATGCCCATGGAAAATTGGCATGGCAACTGCGATATAGCATCCCCAGCACCCAACTGAACATGTGCAGCAGATAAAGCCCGATCGCCAAAAGGCCCAGCCCC